>CAIZOZ010000511.1 GCA_903934745.1 uncultured cyanobacterium | reverse complement strand
GCTTGTTGCCTGGGAATATGGTGAAAGATTGCTTGTCGGGATTGAATTGCGTGATCGAGTTTGTCCCAAAGTCCGAGCTCCACACTTTGCCTTTATTGTCGACATACGTTGAATATCCGCGTGGACCCAGTCCAGGGAGTTTGTAGAGCCTCCATTGTTTGGTCGATGGCGAATAGCGGCGCAGAGCGCCATCACCCCAGGTGGTGATCCAAAGATTTCCTTCGGCGTCTGTCCAGATCCGTCTGGATCCGTTCGCTTTTGAATCTGGTATCGCCACTGTTTCGGCGCTGCCATTCTCAATGTTGATCTTAGCAATGTGGTTTCCAGCCAGATTTGTATACCAGACGTCTCCCTGTGGTGTCGTGGTCATTCCGTAGGGGCCAAATCCACCCGGAGCATCAAAGATCTTTAGTTCTCCAGTTTTCGGGTTGAGGCGGCCATAGTAGCCATTCTGAGCTGTAAACCAGAGGATGCCATTGCGATCAAAGGTCGGTGTGTTCAGGTTGCCGAATCCCATGGATCCAGGGAACTGAGGCAATGGAAAGGTTTTGACTTCATGGGTTTTGCGGTCAAAGCGCCGAATCGCATTCGATTCATCGCAAATCCAGAGTCCGCCATCGGGGCCAAGAATCACTCCATGGGGGTGGGAACCGCGCCCAAGGGGGTAGAGGGTGATAGCTTTTGTGACTGGATTGAGATGTCCTATAACACCAGACCACTGACCGTTAAACCACACCGATCCATCTGGGTCTGGGGCCACATCTCGTGTTCCGATCCCTGGAGGGGTGGTGTAGATGCTGACTTTGTAGTGCTTCGCGTCGCTGCCGATGGCGGCTGGTGCAGGCAGGAGCGTGCTCGTGTATTTCGTGCCCCGGCTTGGTTGAGCCCAGGCGGCATCAAGGCCGATTTGAGAGGCGAAGGCGAGTGCTAGAGCGATGAACTTCTTGCTGGTTGTTTTTCTCATCGACTGTTGTTTGGGTGCTTGGTTTTAAACTTATGAAATCTTGGCTTTTATCTTTTGTTGATCTGAATGCCAGATTCGCTATCTTTGGCTTGCCTGCTTTTCTCTTTATTGACAACCGATGGCTTCGAGTTTATAAGTGAACCCTTTGGCACTGGGGTGGAGGTCAGGGCTGATTCAAAGTGTCAACTCGGTCCTGGGCTGGGCTGTCGCATCGCCATCGCCAGCAGCGCCGTGATGTCATGCATTACCGCCTGCATGCCGGCGCGGATCGACTGAAATCCCGACAATCGGAGCAGGTTGAGGGCTGCCGTCCGCAGCGTGGCCATGGCTCCAGCGCCGTTGCCTCGATAGCGGTGGTCGTCTTCATGGAGCTGGGTGTCACGGATCCAGTGCCAGCTCTCAAGGCTCCAGCGGTCTCGCACCAGTTGCAGCATGGCTTCTGGGGTGGTGCGCAGGCTGGTGAGGAAGTGGTGTGTTGCCTGGAACGGCTTGCCGTTACGGCTGCCGGTGGTGCTCACCTCCACGATCCAGCTTGTGCCGCTCCATGTCTCGCGGATGTGCTCTGGTGCCTCTTTTGCCCGCAGAGCCCAGGTGATGTCTCGGCCGTGGCTGATCTCGTGTTCCGTTGCCACAAAAGGGATGTGGCGCTTTCCCTGAAACTGACTGCGGATCTGACGATGCAAAGTCTTCTGGTTCGCTTTCACCGTCAGGAGGAAGTCGGCCCCCTGCTCCTGGAGCTGTCGAAAAACGGTTGCTGGGTGTGCAACGCATCCGCCTGGACCAACACCCCCTCCAGATCGAGCTGGCCCATCAGCTGCTTGAGGACCGCCCGCTCGTGGTTCTCGCCGGTGGCGTAGCAGGCCTGACTGATCGCAACGCCCAGAGCAGCTGAGTAAAGGGTCACCTGGGCAATGAATGCTGATCCGCCACCAGCCGTGGGTTCAATCGAGCCTCGCAGCGTCTTACCGTCACACACCAGCTGCTCGAGATCGGTTGCACCACCTGGGATCTGGGCAACGGTCCAATCTCGGATGGTGGTGCATAGGGCCACCACGTCCACCTGCAGGAAGAAGTATCGGAAAGCCGAATCAGATGGGGGCCGCCTCAGTTCAATCCCCAACTCCTTGCCAAGCACCGCATGGTGGCGCCGAGCGAAACGCTCCAGATCTCGCAGGCTTTCGCAGCCGCTCAGGATCCCCAGCACGGCCACCAGCAGCAGATACCAAGCGGGAATTCGAACCCCGCGCCGCATCCGGGCGTCTGGGATCGCCTTGAGGAAGCTGATCAGATCGAGATCGGTTGCAGCAGAGCCGGTTTCGGGCACAGAGAAGGAGCAAGCCTGCTCAGTGAACCGAATGCTGAGAGCT
>CAIZOZ010000510.1 GCA_903934745.1 uncultured cyanobacterium | reverse complement strand
GCCGTTCGAGCAGATCGCTCGGGATTGGATCATCGCGATGATCCAGCCAGCGCCGCCGCAGTTCGGTCTGCATGGCGTGGCAGGTTTCGGTATCGAGGCTGTAGAGCTTCAGTAGTTGCTCGGCGACAATCAGATGCTCTTCCAGGTAAATGCGCTGCTGGTGTAGGGAAACGGAGCTATTCTGTGGGTGCTGGCGATAGTAGCTTGTCGTCTCTGGCGTATAGGCAACCAGGCCGCCACGGGTCAGGTGAAGATAAAATAGCCAGTCTCCGCAGATTTTCATCCCCAGCCAGTGCTCGTCTCGCAGTAAGGGCAGGGCCTTGCAGTTGCGGAACAGGGTGGCACTTACATTGGGAATCAGATTGCGGCGATTCCAGATCTTGCGGGTCAGTTGATGGGCTGAGCTCACCAGGGAGGCATCCCAGAGGCTCTTGCTGAGTTCGGGCAGATATTGCGGCATCGACCAGACCTGGTTCCGGCCGCTCTCATCGACGAAGTGGATCCGGCAGAAGGCCAGCATCGTTGCTGGGTTGGCGAATTGGGGAACCAGCTCACTCAGAAAGTTGCGATCGCAGAAGTCATCACTTTCCGCAATCCAGATCAGCTCACCCCTGGCCAGCTGCAGGCCACGACGCCATTGTTGAAAGGGGGAGCCTGAGTTCTGCTCGTTGATCAGCAGCTGGCTGCGCTCAGGATGGCGTGCGTGGTAGTGATGCAGAATTGATTGGCTGCCATCGCTGGAGGCATCATCCAGCAGAATGACCTCGAACTGGCGATAGGTTTGCTCGAAAATGCTATCCAGTCGTTCTGCTAGATAGGTGGCGTGATTGTAGTTGGGAACAATGATGCTGACCAGGGGCTCAAGGGGCTCCTCCTGGCGGTTGATGTCGCTGAGAAAGACACGTGCAATCGAAGTGAAGTGTCCGGCCCTCATCAGTCGGGCCATCGCTATCGCCTTGCGCCGTAGTGTGAAGAACAGAAAGTTGTGCAGCGATGGCGCGACTGGATGCAGATACAGAAAGGAGCTCCGCCGCAGTTTGCGCGCCGTTTTGCGACCCAGCCTGCTCAGGCCTGCCCGGCTGATCATCGGCGTGCTGTGCATGGGGGCTTGTCAGGCGTCGTGGCGACGGGGCGGCTGGTTGAGCTGTCGGGTTGAGAGCGGCGCCAGGCTCAGCCTGCGGTTGGACTGATCCTGTCAGCAGCCGGAGCAGGGCCTGCAGATGGCGCTGCAGCCTGGGACGGCCGGCCCAGAACCTGCGCTCAGCACGGGGAATGAAGATCCACGGGCTGACCAAGCGGGTCGCTGGGCGGCGGCGGCACCGTCAGGCTGGCGTAAAGCTGCAGATCAGGAGCAAACAGGGACTGGAACAGGGCGTCGATGGCGGGATCGAAGTGGCTGGCCACCAGCTCGGCGCTGCCGGTGCTGGGACGTGGCCCCAGGGCCTGGTTTCCCGGAAAAACCAGATCGACTTCCAGCAGGTGGCGGAAGTGATCGGCGGCCTGGTCCAGCTCCTCCATCGGCCACAACCTGGCGTACGCGGCTACCGGCAGCGCAGCGGCACCGGCGAGGCCCAGCAGGTTCGTCATCGGCAGCCAGTGGTCGTTCTGGGTGAGTGGCGTCGCCGGTGAATCGAGCCAGCGCAGGAATTGCTCGAACGAGGGCTTATCCGAGCCAGCCAGTTGCGCATGGGCCTGAATCGCCGGCAGAACCTGACGACTGAAGAACGAATTGGGGTTGCGATGCAGCGCGATCTTGTCCAGGTAGGCACTGAGGATGCGTTGGCGAGGATTGCGAATCACGGCGTGGAGCTGGATTTCGTTGGCGGCCAGCCGTGCCAGGAAGCGTTGCTGTTCTTCGGCCGCCAGGCCCGCCACGTAGGGCAGCGGCAGGCTGTCCTGGGCATGCACCTGGCCATAGCTCAGTTGCTCAGGCAAGGGCAGGGCCAGGGCGCGGGCGAAGAACAGCTTCCAGGAGGTGCAGGCCACCTTGGGCAGGTACACGAAGGCCGCCTGCTGCTGTTCCAGCCAGATGGTGTGGATCAGGCTGGGGTGGCTCATCGGGCGCTGCGGGTGGCCGCGAGACGTTCCGCTTCCTGTCGGCTGCTGCGGGGTCCCCAGTGCCATTCCACCTGGTTGGCCCGTTCCAGAATCGGGATGGCGTGGGACGGCAGGCTGCCGGGGCACAGGGCCTCCAGCATCGGCTCCAGATCGGCATCCGCGCCGCTGGCGGCCCCAGCCGGGGCAGCGGTGTCATGCAGGGGATAGCCGAAGGTGGCGAAATCCTGGGCGTAAAGGTGATGGGCCATCGTCGCCTCCACCTGGGCCAGCCTGGATGGGCTCGGCGGCATCTCCGAGGCCAGGGGACGATTGCGCAGGGTTGCCTGGGCCACGGCCCGCATCTCCGCCGGCAGATTCAGCTCGCTGGCCAGTTGCTGGAAATCATCGGCGAGACGCTCACAGCGCAACAGCCTGTCGACCTTGGGGGTTGATCCCTGATGGGTGAACCAGGTCATCGGTAGCGAGTGGATGAAGCGGGGATCGCGCTGGCTGTGGGCCAGGGGCAGCTGGCTGAAGTAGTGCCGCCGCATCGCCTCGGTGATTCCGGGCCCGTTGATGATCGCTTCATCCTCGCGGGAGCGCTGGCGGAAGTATTCGTTGGCGGCCGAGTTCAGCCGTTCGTAGGGATTCCTGACGGCGGCGATCACGGTGTAGCGCTCCAGCCAGCGGTAGTGCGGCCAGTGCACCAGGTCGGCCATCGGCAGGTGGGCCAGGTCCACGTGGCGATGCAGGATCGGGCTGTAGGCAAAGTTGAACAGCTCTTCGCTGGTGTCGGCTGAGGCGCCGATCAGCAGGAGGTCGCGGATTTCCTTGCCGGCGCACTTCGGCACATGCAGGAAGACCAGTCCGAGGTCGTGGCGAATGATCATCGCGATTCAGCGTAAGTGCTCCGGCACCTGCCACTGGCCCGCGTCGATCTCCCGCTGGCGCTCGCTGCCGATACCCAGCTGCTCCGGCCCATCCAGCCAGTGGAAGCGGGCGTCGCCAGCCTGCAGCAGCATCGAAACGCAGACGTCCTCGTAGAGCATCGATTCGACGAAGCCCCAGCTGTGCAGGGCGAAATCGCCCAGCAGGCTGACCGCCGGGCCATTGAGCAGATAGCCCGTTCCCCCTGACATCCATCGGCATGCCCCCAGGGAGTCGAAGGGTTTGAGATTGGAGCGCGCCGACTTGCCGATATGCCAGGCCCGATCCAGATGCAGGGGGGAGGGGGTGAAGATCGGGAAACCGGCGGCGGCGGGCCCTTCGGCCCCCAGGAGCAGCAGCAGTTGCCGCAGCGCCATGGGGTCGCCCGGCTGGGCGTCGTCGTCCATCTTCAGCAGGGCCGGTGGCTCGGGCAGCAGGGAGAGCACCCACTGCAGGGTGATCAACTTGGCCGGCAGGCCTTCGTAGGCGTCGTCGGCGGGCAGCCGCAGCAGGCGCCGCTCGGGGCAGAACTCAAAGCGCCAGTCGGGCAGCCTGGCGTCTCCGACGACGATCAAAGGCTGGCCCCAGCCTGCCGCCGCCCACTCCGAAAAGCCGCAGAGGCTGGCCTGGCTGTGGGCCAGCTGCGGCTGACAGCTGACGATCGCCATCACCGGACCGCCACCGGCAAGGCTGGCCTGCAGGGCGGCGAGGGGAGCGCCATTGAGCTCGGCCAGCAG
>CAIZOZ010000509.1 GCA_903934745.1 uncultured cyanobacterium | reverse complement strand
TCCGTTCGATCAGACTGGCGAATCCGATCAGGTCAACCTGGCTGGGTTGGCTGAAGGCTGGTTCGCGATCGAAGCTCCGCCGCTGGAGCTGGCTGAGCCCTGCGCAGATCTTGAAAAGCCCCCGGCCGAGCTGTTCAGCGTTTCCCAGCCCTATGCCTCGCTGGAACAGCGGCCACGGCCCCGCTTTTCCTTCGTGATTCCTCGGCCGTTGGATCAGGAGCTGGCTGGGGCGGAACTCTCCACTACCAACGCCGCCAGCGCTGAATCTTGGCAGCAGCAAGGGGCGGGGGACTGTGGCCAGGAGCAGGGAGTGGAGGGCTCGGGCGACGACCTATCCCTGGTGGGTCAGGCCGCGCGGCTGTGGCACCGGGCCGAAGGGCGGATGGGGGGGCTGCGGGATCGGGTGCGCAGACGCCTCTCCCTGGCTCGGCTGAAGGTCCTGGTTCAGGATTGCGTCGAGGAGGCGGTCTCCAGTTTTCAGGGGTCGAATCCGCTGGCCGAACCCCAGCAGCAGGGCACTCTGGAGCAGGTGTCTGAAGCCGTTGAGGCAGCCGCTCCAGAGGATTCCTGGGCCCTGGAGCCGCCGCTGGCCGCCCCAGCCCCAGGAGGGGGCAGATTCGGCTCGGAGCCGGCCATCCACCAGGCACCGGTGGCGGCGTTTGGGCCGCCGCTGGCTGGCGAGTCCCTCGCGCCACTGCCGGTGGTGGCTGAAGCGCCCGCCCGTCTCTCCACGACCCAGCAGGTGCGCCAGCGGCTGCTGGGTCGTCGCCAGGACGAAACACCGCCGGCTCCCGCTCCCCAGGCCTTGTCCGATCTGCGGGCCTGGCTGGCGGCTGACGATGATCTGCCCCGAGCCTCCTGAGACGAGCCCCATGCTTGCGTCCCTTCCAGCCCATCTGGGCCGTCCGGCCCTGGCCGCCGGCCTGATCGTTTCGGTGCAGGCTCCGGAGGGGTCACCGCTGCGCGATCCCGCCGTCATCGCTGCCATGGCTGAGGCGAGTCTGGCCAATGGGGCCGTCGCGGTGCGGCTTGAGAGTCCCGAGCACATCGGAGCGGTGCGGCGCCGCTGTCCCGCTGCCTTGATCATCGGCCTCTGGAAGCGGAGTTTTGCCGATAGTGCCGTCTACATCACCCCGGGCTGGCAGGAGATCCAGGCGGTGTGGGCCGCCGGTGCCGACGTGGTGGCGATCGATGCCACCGAGCGTCCCCGTCCCGACGGTCAGCGTCTGGAGGAGTTGGTGGCCCGAGCCGCCGCTGAGCTGGGGGCGCCGTTGATGGCTGATGTCGACAGCGTCGCCAACGGCCTGCGGGCCGCAGAGCTGGGCTGTGCCTGGGTCGGCACCACCCTCTTCGGCTACACGGAGGCCACCGCGCGCTTCAAACCACCGGCCTGGGATCTGCTGGGGCCGCTGCGAGCCCAGCTTCCCAGTGAAACTTTGCTGATCTGTGAGGGGGGCATTGCCTCGGCGGAGCAGGCCAACCGGGCCCGCATCGCTGGCGCCGATGCGGTGGTGGTGGGTACGGCGATCACCGGGGTGGATCTCCAGGTGGCGGCCTATGCGCGGGCCATGGCCGCCACTACCGCAGGCTGAGGGTCGGCGCTGAAGCGCAGGCCAAGGATTTGGTGCGCCGCTTTTGCAGGTGGACCGAGCCTGGGCACCATGGAAACAGGTTCGCTGCCGTCACCGGCAGGCCCAACGCTGACCGTTCTGGGCTGGGGAGATGGCCAGGCGGCTGTTTTCAGCTTCTGCGACCCGTCTGCCGGTGTTGGGGGCCAACAGCCCTTCAGCGTCTGCCGCTTGCCTGCGCGGCTGTTGAAGGCGCTTTGACGCGGGACCGGATCGCTGCCCGGTCCCACCCAGAGGGAGTTCACATCATGCCGGGCATCCCCATGCCGCCCATGCCGCCCATACCACCCATTCCTCCCATGCCGCCCATACCACCGTCGCCGGCAGGAGGGGCGGCAGGTTCGGGCTTGTCGGCGATCACGCATTCGGTGGTGATCAGCAGCGAGGCAATCGAGACCGCATCCTGCAGGCCCAGCCGCACCACCTTGGCGGCATCGAGGATGCCAGCGGCGAGCAGGTCTTCGCAGCGGCCGGTGAGGGCGTTGTAGCCCTGGCCCGAGCGGCGGATCTCTTCCACCACCACGTCGCCATTAGCGCCGGCGTTGATCGCAATCTGGCGGATCGGGGCGGCAAGGGAGCGTTGCACGATCTCCACGCCGGTGCGCTCGTCACCGCTGAGCTCGGCCGCCAGGCTGCCCAGTCCAGCGGCCAGCTGCAGCAGCAGGCTGCCACCACCGGCCACGATGCCTTCCTCCACAGCGGCCCGGGTGGCATTGAGGGCATCCTCAATGCGCAACTTGCGATTGCGCAGTTCGGTTTCCGTGGGGGCCCCCACCTTGATCACGGCGACTCCACCAGCCAGCTTGGCGATGCGTTCGTTCAGCTTTTCGCGGTCGTAGTCCGAGTCCGTCGCCTCGAGTTCGCGTTTGATCGCCGCCACCCGTTCGCTCACCGCAGGTTTGCGGGCCTCATCGGCCACGATCGTGGTCTGGTCCTTGGTGATCGTGATCCGATGGGCCCGGCCCAGATCTTCCAGCGTGGTGCTCTCCAGGCTCATCGCCCGATCTTCGGAAATCACCTGGCCGCCGGTGAGCACGGCGATGTCCTGGAGCATGGCCTTGCGCCGATCGCCAAAGCCCGGCGCCCGCACGGCCGCCACCTGCAGCACGCCCCGGGTCTTGTTGACCACCAGGGTGGCCAGGGCCTCACCTTCCACGTCTTCGGCCAGGATCACCAGGGGCCGGCCACTGCGGGAAACGGCCTCCAGCACCGGCACCAGATCGGCCACAGCGCCGATCTTGCGGTCGGTGAGCAGCAACAGGGGGTTCTCAAAGACGCATTCGCGCCGTTCCTGATCGGTGACGAAATAAGGGGAGGTATAGCCGCGATCAAACGCCATGCCCTCGGTGATCTCCAGCTCGGTGGCAAGCGACTTCGACTCCTCCACCGTGATCACGCCATCGGCACTCACCTTCTCCATCGCCTCGGCGATCATCCGGCCGATCTCCTCGTCGTTGCCGGAGCTGACCGTGGCCACCTGACGGATGGCCTCGCCGGCCACCGGACGCGCATGGGCGCCGATCCCTGCCACGATCTGGGCGGTGGCTTTCTCCATGCCACGGCGCAGGGCGACCGGGTTGGCACCGGCGGCCACGTTGCGCAGACCCTCGTGCACCAGCGCCTGGGCCAGGACGGTGGCGGTGGTGGTGCCGTCACCAGCACTGTCCTTGGTTTTGGAGGCCACCTGCTGCATCAGCTTGGCGCCGAGGTTTTCAAAGGGATCCTCCAGTTCGATTTCCTTGGCGATGGTGACGCCGTCGTTGACGATGTCGGGAGCGCCGAACTTCTTCTCGATCACCACGTTGCGGCCCTTGGGCCCGATCGTGACCTTCACCGCTTCCGCCAGCGCATTGACGCCCCGTTCGAGTGCATCGCGGGATTCATCGGAAAAGCGAATCAGCTTGGCCATTGGGCAGAAAAATGAGCACGCTGGGGTCAGGCTCCCACACCAGGCCTTCAGCGGTCAGCGCCCCTTTGGTGGGGAAAGCCGAATCGCCCTGAGCGGCTCGTGAGCCTGCGTCACAGCGGTGGCCTCGATAAGGTCCAAACCATGGATGACCTGCTGCAGCAGACAATTGACACCGCTGTGGCCAGTGCTGCCGCGGAGGCCGGGCTGGGTCCGGCGACCACGGCCAACGGCATGGTGTTCCTGCTGATTGCGGCCCTCGGCCTGCTGATGGCCCTGGTGTACGTGCCGGTGCGGCTGTTCCTGACGATCACCGCCCGCAGCCGGCGGCTGCGCTTGCTGCAGAAGATCCGCCGCCTGCGGGATGATCTCGGTCAGCCTCTCTCCGTGGAAGAGGCCTGATTGAGGCCAAGCCGCCAGCGGCTCAGCCGGCTCAGCGCATCACCATGCCCCCATCCACCTGCAGCACCTGGCCGGTGATGTAGGCGGCGGCGGGATCGGCCGCCAGGAAGCGCACCGCTCCGGCCACTTCAGCCGGGCTGCCCATCCGGCCCAGGGGAATCGCTTTGAGGATCGCCTCCTTGTCGAGTTTCTCGGTCATGT
>CAIZOZ010000508.1 GCA_903934745.1 uncultured cyanobacterium | reverse complement strand
GGCCGCGATCGTGTGAAACTGGCTCACCAGCTGGTGCCTGACGCGATGACCTATTGCATTGGCTACTGGTTGGAGAATGGCCTTGTTCTGGCCTCGGATTCCCGCACCAATGCGGGCGTCGACTACATCTCCACCTATAGCAAGATGCATCTTTTTCAGCCGGCTCCGGATCGGCTGTTCGTGCTGCTGGCAGCGGGTAGCCTGGCCACCACCCAGGCTGTGATCAACTGGATCCGCCGCGATCTGGACCGACCTGGTGAACTTGAGCTTGGTGCTGCCAGGGACCTGAGGCATTGCGATTATTTCTTTGAGGCCGCCGCCTATGTCGGCCGCGTCAGTGTCGCCGTTCAGAGCGAGAGTGAGCCGATGCTTCGCAAGGCAGGAGCCAGTGGGGCTGCTTCCTTCATCTTGGCTGGCCAGATCGGCAGTGAACCCCATGGTCTGTATCTGATTTACCCCCAGGGCAATGCAATCATGGCGACACCTGAGACCCCCTTCCTGCAGATCGGTGAGAGCAAATACGGCAAACCTCCACTCGATAACATCGGCCGTACCAACCTCTCTCTGGAGGATGCAGCCCAGCTCTGTCTGGTCTCCCAGGTGCTCACCCAGCGCTCCAATCTCAGCGTCGGACCTCCCTTCGAGCTGGCGCTCATCCAGGCGGGGAGTCTGACGATTGGGCATCAACTCAAGATTGAGGCCGATGATCCCGTGCTTTCCAGCGTGATCGAGATCTGGAGTGAAGCTCAGCGGGAGGCGCTCTACCGCCTGCCCCGTCTGCCCTGGGAGCGGCTCGCCGAGAGCTGATCGGGGAGCACTCTGCAGTCCCCTCCGACTGGGTCTAGACCGGCCAGGGGATTCGCCAGTGGGCCGTGGGCCTTCATCCAGAACGGGGTTCTCCCGCCCTGCTGGTCAGCAGCGATCTCCAGACCCACCAGTGTGCGGTCAACGTCACCGCGCGGGACCTGGCTTTGATGAGCACTACCCTTCCCAACGGCGGTTGCCAGCTCCACAGCGGTGAACAGCTGATCAAGCCCCTGATCTGCCGGCATGTTCTGGCCGTGATGATCACCACTGAATCTGTTTGCCTCCAGGCCAGTGCAGCTCGCCTGAGGGCGACGCTCCCCGATTGGCGGCAGGTTCGTGGCGGCCCTTTCAGGCCTGTTCAGAGCTGATGCAGGAAGAAGGGGATCAGCACCGCATTCAGCAGGTCGATGAAGAAGGCTGAGACCAGCGGCAGCACGATGAATGCCTTGGGGGAGGGGCCGAACCGCTGGGTCACAGCGGTCATGTTGGCCATGGCGGTGGGGGTGGAGCCCAGGGTGAAGCCGCTGAAGCCTGCTGCGATCACGGCGGCGTCGTAGGTGCCACCGAGCAGGGGAAACACCAGCAACAGATTGATCAGCAGGGAGAGCAGGAACTGGGCGATCAGGATCAGCAGGATCGGGCCCGCCAGGTCCACCAGGGTCCAGAACTGGATCGTCATCAGTGACATCGCCAGAAAGGCCCCAAGGGAGATGTCGGCAATCAGGGACAGGGCCGGCGTACGGGAGGGCCAGCGAAATCGGAACCACGGCCGTCGGCGTGGCAACAGGTTGCTGAGCAGGATGCCCACGATCAGGCAGGGCACGAACAACGGCAGAAACAGACCGAGATCGCGGATCAGTCCCTGCAGGATCGAGCCAAGGATGATGCAGATGTTGATGGCGAGCACCGCTCCCAGAAACTCGTGGGAGCCGATCACCTCGCCACCCACGCCGGCCTCCAGGGAGGGGTCGCCTTCCCTGGCGGCGGTGCCCGACTGGTACTGCCGCTCAACTGTTGGCTGGACGCCGGGTGCGGCCAGACCGTGGCGGTGAATCAGGAACCGGGCGATCGGCCCACCGCTGGCACTGGCGAGGATCAGGCCGAAGGTGGCGGCGGCAATGCCGATCTCCAAGGCATTGGTGACCCCCTGCTCGGAGGCGAACTGCGGCGCCCAGGCGATCGTGGTGCCGTGGCCCCCGATCAGCGACACCGTGCCCACCAGCAGACCGGTGGCGGCTGGCAGGCCACTCCAGCGCGCCAGGGTGACGCCCAGGAGGTTCTGGGCCAGCATCAACACCACCGTCAGAACCAGCAGCACCACCAGGGAGCGGCCGCCACGGCGGAGGTCCCCGAAGCTGGCATTCAGGCCCACAGTGGTGAAGAAGTAGACGAGCAGCAGATCGCGGGCCCGCATGCCGAAGCTGATCTCAAGCCCAAAGCCGAAATGCAGCAGGGTGATCAGCAGGGCCACCAGCAGGCCGCCACTGACCGGTTCGGGAATGGTGTACTCCCGCAGCAGGCGGATACGATTGTTGAGGGCTTTGCCAATGAAAAGGACGAGAATAGCCAGCGTCACCGTTAGGAAAGACTGGACTTCAAGATGCCCACCGACCATGTTCATCTTGAATGTCCTTGGTTATCTGAATACAAGTTGGGCACGCTAGCCCCATAATTCTTGCCGGCTATTTGTGTGTATTTCTGTGCTCGGCTCGGCTGAGGCCGGTCAACGGTACGCTCGCCAATCCTGGTGCCGGTTCGGGCGTCCTTGACGCTGATGCTGGTGGCGATGCCAACCGCTGATCGGAGGGCTGATCGGAGTGGGGGAGCCGACCGCGATCGGCCGATCCGCCTGGCCGGGCTTGATCGGAGCCGGCGGCTCTGGCAACGCTGGGTCGCGTTGATGCGCCTCAGCAAGGCCCCTCAGGCGTTGACCTCGGCCCCGTTGGGGCAAGTTCAGCGGCGGGACTCAGCTTGCCGAGGCGTGCACCTGAGGCCGCCAGCCAGCTGGAAGGGTTGATGGCTGAGGGAGGTCGGGTGCTGCGAGCGCCGGCCGGGTCCGCGAGTTCGCTGTTCATCGGCCGATGGCTGCTGCACTGCGGAGCACTTCTGCGAGAGAATGACATCCCTGAGGTGGCTGTCCATCAGGTGATCACGGTGGGCTTATCCATGCCGGTGCGGCTGCGGATCTCGGCCAGATCGTCGATCGCGATGATCATGGCACCGAGGGCCGTCTGCGGATCCTGGGTCAGGTCGCCGCTGGGTGGCACAAAGCTCTCCAGGTAGACCCGCAGGGTGGCGCCCTGGGTGCCGGTGCCGGAGAGGCGCAGCACCACGCGGCTGCCGTCATCGAGCAGCAGCCGCAGGCCCTGGCCGCTGGTGATCGAGCCGTCCACCGGATCGGTGTAGGCGAAGTCGTCGGCGGTGGCGATCGTGCGGCCGGCGAAGGGCTGACCCACCAGCTCCGGCAGCATCGCCTTGATGCGGTCGTAGAGGCCGTGGGCGGCTTCGCTGGCGATCGCTTCGTAGTCGTGGCGGGAGTAGTAATGGCGACCGAAGCGGCCCCAGTGCTCCGCCATCACCGCGGCCACTGAGCAACCACGCACCGCCAGAATGTTGAGCCAGAACAGCACAGCCCAGAGGCCGTCTTTCTCGCGGATGTGGTCGCTGCCGGTGCCGAAGCTCTCTTCGCCACAGAGGGTGATGTTGCCGGCATCGAGCAGGTTGCCGAAGAACTTCCAGCCGGTGGGTGTTTCGTAGCAGCTGATCCCCAGCTCTTTGGCTACCACGTCGGTGGCGGCGCTGGTGGGCATCGAGCGGGCCACCCCCGCCAGTCCCTTGGCATAGCCCGGCACCAGGGTGGCGTTGGCGGTGAGCACGGCCAGGCTATCGCTGGGGTTTACGAAGCAGGCCCGACCCAGAATCATGTTGCGATCGCCGTCGCCATCGCAGGCGGCGCCGAAGTCATAGGTGTTGCCCTCCAGCAGCAACTCGGCCAGCTCGTGGGCATAGGTGAGGTTGGGATCGGGATGGCCGCCGCCGAAATCCTCCAGGGGGATGCCGTTGCGCACGGTGCCGGCCGGAGCGCCCAGCAGGCCTTCCAGCACCCGGCTGCCATAGGGGCCGGTGACGGCGTGCATGGCATCAAAGGCGACGCGGAAGTTGCCCTTGAGCAGGGCGGCGATGCGATCGAAATCAAACAGCTTTTGCATCAGGGCGACATAGTCGTCAACCCCGTCGATCACCGTCACGGTCATAGCGCCGATCTGGTGGCTGCCCGGAACGTCGAGAGGCAGGGGATCGGCCTCCACGATCCGATAGCCATCAAGGCTCAAGGTGGCGGCATGGATGGCGTCGGTCACGGATTCCGGCGCCGGCCCGCCGTTGGCGCCGTTGATCTTGACGCCGAAGTCACCTTCGGGGCCGCCGGGGTTGTGGCTGGCTGAAAGGATCACGCCGCAGGCCGCGCCGTGCTTGCGGATCAGATTCGAGGCTGCCGGGGTGGAGAGGATGCCGCCGGTGGTGGTGATCAGCCGGCTCACCCCGTGGGCGGCCGCCATGCGGGCGATCACCTCAATGGCGGCGCGGTTGCCGTAGCGGCCGTCACCGCCCACCACCACCGTGCCGCCGGCGATGCCGGGCACCACCCGCAGGGAGGCCTCAATGAAGCTCTCGAGATAGTGGGGAGTCTGGAACTGGCGACTGCTCTTGCGCAGGCCGGAGGTGCCGGGCTTCTGATCCGTGAAGGGCTGGGCAAGCGTCACCTGGCGGATGGAGCTGCTGGCACTGCTGGTCATCGGCATCGCCCGTCGCCGGGTCCGCAGGAAGGGCCTCAAATTACGCCTGTCGCCGGCCGCCCTTGCTGACGATCCCCGGGCACTCTGGGTAAATTGGAGCCATGCCAAGAAATGCTGCTGCTGTCGTGATCGCGTTCGCCCCGCTCGGGCTCGCCGTCCTGGGATTCGGCCCGCTCCGGGTGCTGCCTGTCGCGGCCGAGACGGTGCCCTACCCGACGGCTGTGGCGTTCGCCGACAAGAGTGCCCATGCGGTGCTGGCCCGGGAGGGCCGGGAAACCTGCCTGCGGGGCAAACTCACCAAGGCCTTGCTGGGATTGTCCAGTAGCTGTGAGACCAGCGGTTCGAAAACACCGCTTTGCCGTCTGGCGGACAAGGCCGTGATCGTCACGCCCATGAGTCTGGCGTTCATGGATCAGACCTCCCGGCAGTTGCTTGATCTGATCGCCGGTGGCAGCGGTGCCATGGCCCCAGCTGCGGTCAACTCGGTGCAGCCGTGGCCCGAGTCGCCCGCCGAGCCCTAAACCGCCCGGCCTCCTGGTTCAGCGGGCCGAGGGTGACCCTCCCAATCCGAAGTTGCCACCGCCGGCAGAGCCAGAGCCTTTGTTGTCGCCTTTGCCTGTCGGTTTGGTCTGGGATTTGCAGAACAGGGTCAGATCCTTGGCGGCCCGATCAATCCCATCGCGGCGGCTCTCCGTGTTGCTGGCGGCTGGCCGAGCCTTCTGGCTGATCGACCAGAGCACGTCCTTGCAGCTGGTGGGTAGGCGCGGGTGATCCAGCAGCGGATCGGCGATGGCGCGGGCCTGGTCGCAGCTGGCGGCGGTGTTTTCGCGGCTGCAGGTGAGGGCGAGCAGCTGGAGATTGCGGAAGGTTGCTGCCGGGGGGAACGTTTCAGGCTGTGGCCCTGCCAGGGCCGGGAGCCAGCCGATCAGGCTCAGGCCGCAGCCGGCAATCGCGCTGGCGGCCCGGAGCAGCGGGCGCAGCAGGGGAATGGACCGGGCCATGGTGAGGCGGAGAATCAACCCATCATGGCGTCGTTTGGGATCGTCAGTTCGAGCGTGCCCCATCCCTGGCGCAGCAAGGCCTGGTCGGCCTGCCAGCGCCGCGCCAACAGGGGGCTACTCCAGCCGGTGGAGGCCGCCAGCAACTGCCTCAGCCAGCCGTTGTGGCGCAGCAGATCTGCACGCGCCAGCTCCCGGGCCTGGCTGGCCTGGATGGGGCGGATCTCGAGCAGCCGTTCGGCGCTGATGCCGGCCAGAACTTGATCGAGCGCGGCAGGGTTGCCCTGGCCCAGGACCGGCAGCAACTGGCGGGCGGCCACCAGGGCATCGCGCAGAGCCATGTTGATCCCCTGGGCTCGCACCGGGCTCATCGGGTGGGCGGCATCGCCGAGCAGCAGCAGGCCCGGCTGCCACCAGCGCTCGAGCCGCCCCACCTTCACCGGCAGCAGCATGGGCCCTTCAATCGCTTGCAGCGGACAGGCCCGCAGCAGGCTGGCCAGTCGTTCCGGGCTGGCCTGGGCCCAGCGTTCCCGCCAGTCCGCAGCGCTGGAGGGCACGGTGGCGGTTGAGTCCTGCACCCAGCCCAGCTGCACCCCGCCATAGACCGAGGCGTAGAGGGCGAAGCTGTCGCCGCCGCCCAGGATCGTCACGAATTGGCCCTTGAGCCAGTCGGCCACAGGATCGGCGGCCGCCGCCAGCAACCGAAACCAGCGCACCTCCATCGGGCTGCCGATCCGGGTGAGCTCGATCCCCGCTTTCTGGCGCAGCCGGGAGGAACGGCCATCGCAGGCCACCACGAGCTCACCGCTCACCTGGGTGCCATCGGCGAGCTCAACTCCCACCACCCGCCCGTCGCTCAGCATGGGCGCCACGACTGGTCGGCCGGTGAGCACCTTGGCTCCGCTCAGACGGCGCACGTCGTCCAGCAGCCAGCGCAGTAGGGCCTCCTGATCAACCAAGGTGCAGGGCCGGAGGCTGCCCATCGGTTCAGCCACCTGAAAGAGCTGCTGGCCATTGGCCCAGAACGCCCAGCCCGCCAGGGGACGCTGGGCGATTGTTTCAGGCAGGGGCAGCAGGCCCATGGCCGCCAAGGCCGCCAGGCCGCTGGGCATCAGGGCCTCGCCCCGGAACTGCCGTGCCGACGTGGGGCTGGCTTCCACCAGGGTGAGCGGCACTCCCTGGCGTGCCAGGAGCAGGGCCAATGCCGCCCCGGCAGGGCCGGCGCCGACGATCACCACCCCGGTGGCAGCAGAGATGGTGCTCAGGTGAAGGAGTTGTAGTTGGGGTTTTGGGCAGAATCAGCCGGTTTGACGCCGAGCAGGCCGTGCTTCTTGTTGAGCAGGTAATCCACCAGTTCCTGCTGCAGGGTGAGCAGTTCCCTGGTGCAGCCACGAAAGGCGGCTCGATGCCGGATCTCATCGTGGCGGGTGTGCAGATCCCGCAGCATCAGATTGATGGCGTCGAGTCGCGGGGTGGTGCCGCGGGAGGCTGGGACCGGGTCCATCGGACGACCTGACGATCAAGGAAAGCGAATGGCCATCGTAGTCGGGCTCTGGCTGGGCTTCCTGTCAGCGGGCCTCCGCCAGGCGAGCTCGGCTTTGGCCGCCGGCCGGTTCGGGGCCGCCCCTTGGTCCCTGGCCAGTCCCTGGCCACAGCGTTGCTGCTGCTTCAGTCGCTTGCGCTGCAACCGCTGGTTCAGTCCCAGATCGGCGCCGCGCCAGAGGCGGTCGATCTCGTGCTCGAAGTGCAGGGCCAGGGGTTTGGAGTCGATCAACAGCAGGGTTTCATCGTTCTGGAAGGCCGCGGAGGGGCTCCAGTTGAAGGAGCCGCTGATCACCCGGCGTCGGTCGAGCACGGCGATCTTGTGATGCAGTTTGTCGCCACCGGCTAACTGCGGAAGGCCAACACCCTCCAGTGGCTTCGACCAGGGCCGGTTGTCGGTTTCGATGCGGCAGCGGTGATCCGGCAGGATGACGCCGAGCAGGTCGAGCACTTCGCTGAAGGCGCGATTGGCGAAGCCGGGATCGGCCAGCACCCGCAGCTTCACCCCCTGGCCACGCAAGGTCGCCAGGCGGTTGGCCAGATTCTGGGCCGAGAACACAAACAAGCCCAGATCCAGTTGCCGGTGGACCCGGGCGAGCTGGTGATCGAGCCAGGCCAGTCCATGGTTGGCATCGCGGCGGCGATGGGGTGCAAACAGCACCTCCACGGGGGTGTTCGCCACCAGCACCCGCTGCGCTCCGCCCTCCTGCTTAGCGATGCCGAAGCGACTGTCCGGCCTGCCCCCCGGTCCGTCGCCCCACATCCGAGCGAACTCGGCCGTGAACAGGCGGGCCAGAGCGGGGCTCTCGAAGCGCAGCAGGTGGTTCACATTGCCGCGGCTGCTGGGATCGTCGGGATCGCCATGGATGCAGGAGGGGCTGAAATTCGCTGACCCGGTGATCACGCGGCGCTGGTCCACCACCATGAATTTGTGGTGCATCAGACCGCTGCCGGCGCTGCCATCGGCGGTGTCATCGAGCATCGGCACACCGCCCTGCTGCAGGATCGCCACCGCATCGTCCAGTCCCAGAGCCCGCAAATGCTCGACCCGTCGCCGTTGGTGGGGCGGCAGCGTGGCGGGTTCCTGGCGGCTCCAAGGGCTGCTGTACGTGTTTTCCAGCACCACCTGCACCTGCACTCCCTGGCGTTGCCGTTCCACCAGGGCCGTGGCGATCCGTGGTAGGGACAGCTCCTGCACGGCCAACAGAATCTGGGTGCGGGCCTCGGCGATGGCCTCCAGTAACAGGGCTTCCAGGTCGTCGCCCTGACGCCATTGGCCGCTGATCGGGCTGCGGTAGCGATGTTCGGCCCGATGGTTGAACGCGACGCGAATCCCGGCAGGCAGCGGTAGCTGCGGCGCCGGTTGGGCCAGCCGCAGGGCCGTGGCGCTGCCGCAGCCAGCCAGCAGCAGGGCAGCGCTCAGGCTGGCCAGTAAGCCGGTGGTTCGCTGGCCACGCTGGAAGCTGCTGGGCGGCAAGGGCACAGACATGGCTGGACGTCGCTGGCGGGCGCTGGGTGCTCCCGTTCAGCATTCCCCGCCGGTGACAGATCGCCAGCGCTTTCAGCTGTGGCCAGGCATCTCGGCGGTGCGAAGCATGGCGATGAACCACAAGGAGCCGATCAGCACGGCTGCGATCACGCCGGCCGTGATGCTGACCCGCACCATCAACAGCGGGACCAGCAGCGGAAACAGGATCGAACCGGCGACCGGCGTCAGTGCCACCACGGTGCGAAGTGGGGTGGTGGGATCAGTGCTGGCAGCAGTCATCAGAACCACTCAGCCACGGCCTGGCTGGCTGGGTTGCTGTTGTCTTCGGGCGTGGTGCGGCGGAACTCGAGGGTGATGTTGCGTCGCTGCTCGCCATCGGCGGCGAGGGCTTCGATCGGATAAAGCTGCTGACCATCGCGGAACGGCACCTGAATGCGGAAGGTGCCATCGGGGGAAAGGGGCACCTCTTCGCCGCCGATCGAGAGGCGGGCAGCGGGATCGGTGGCGCCGTAGACAATCAGCTCGGCATCGGCGACGAGCCAGAAGGAGCGCT
>CAIZOZ010000507.1 GCA_903934745.1 uncultured cyanobacterium | reverse complement strand
GGGCTGATAAATGCCCGAAACAAGCCTCAAAAAGGTAGATTTACCGGCACCATTATGACCGATCACTGCAACACGCTCACCATGCCGAATGGAGCAACTGATGCCACGAAGCGCCTCGATTTCCGCCCCTCCGCCTGCCTTACGCAACGCACCACCAGTAACTGATCGTATTAAAACCTTCTTGAGGCTTCGAGTTTCTATTGTAAGCACAGGGATGCGAAGCCAAACATCTCGCAGCTCAAGGATTGGCTCAGAGTAGGCATCCTTCCCCTGAGAGGCCAAGGCAACATTTGAGCGACAGGAGACCATTCTAGTTTCTGGGCTTTACAACGGCCATAGCAGGGCCTGGACAGACAAGAATCCTAGCGCAGCGGACTATCGAAAACAATCTAAGCCATGCCCTGACGTGGACAGCTTTTATTGGAGGGGAAGGCGCCAAAGACTGTGAGCCCAAGACGGCAAGGACAGGCCTCGAGCCAATGATACCCCTCATGGAGAGTTTTACCTGCAAATGCACCGAGCGAAACCAGGTGACCGCTTCTCCGCATGAACCACGCTCGACCAATCTCCTTTTCCCGGCCATCGGCGCAGACCCGCATATCATCAATCCCGCAAATAGCAGGCCACCACAACCTCTAAACCAGGACATTGTCACAACAGATATTGCGTCCTGGCTAGTCAACTCTCTCCGCTTCCACTCGCGTCCTACCGACAAAGTGGCCTGCTCTTTTCTCGTAGCGCAAGGGGGCCAGGCTCAAACAAACCAAAAACAAACGCATTCACTTATCCTGAGGATTGACCCAGGCAAGATCGCCCCTCAGCGCTCCATCATACTTCCAACTCAAGGTCTTGTCGAATCATGAGGAGACGAATGATGGGTGATATTGACCAATGGCTAGTACTGGAGAGCTCAGCCCCCCTCCAGGAGCAAGATGTCCATAGGCTCCGCACAGCAAGCCAGCCAGCAAACCTCCTGGACTTTCTGTGGCGGTGGCCTCATCCTATCTGATACCTATAAAACTTGATTCACCCAGGTCAATCTACTGAGATCTTTGCCTAAGCCCTGCTCCAGGCTTAAGAGACTGGGGCAGGGCATTCACCTGCCGCCGCTGCCAGCTTGGCCTCCGATCTCCAGAATCGAAACAGTTTCAACAGGTTATGGGCGGTGTACATCAGGCTCCATTCACTATTCACCTTCTCCCGGCGCCTCAGCAGGAGCTGCCACAGGCCTCTGGCCTCCTTGCTCTGGCCAAACACTGACTCGACGATCGTCTTACGCCTGGCATCGATCGGCCTGCCCACTTTGCAGCGCAGCCTGCGGACGATGCGGTTTCTGGTATCGAAATGATTGAGAATCGACCCCGCAAGGGTGATGGCGATTGAGCGTGGGGCAGGCGACCGGTGACGATGTGGGAACAAGGCCTCGATGCGCTGCGGCAACCGCTCCGCAGAGGCCAAGGGCTACGGCTCCAGATGCTCCGCATCCGGCAACCGGCATCCGGATACTGGTTGCTGAAACCGATCGCGATGATCACCTAATGATTGCCATCGATAGCGGCCTGGCAGTTGCAACTATGGATTCAGGCAGCGATCTTATGAAACCGACAGCGGCCAGATCGGTGCAATTGCGCTGCGCTTCAGCATCTAACCCCAGCCGCTGCGGAGGCTGGCAATCCGCACCGTGGTGTCGCATCAGGGAGGAGCGATGCCAGATCCGGTGCGCTACTCCAGTCTGGCGATCGCCAGATCTCGTGCGGCGTCTGCCGTGTCGGCAGCTTTTCGTGCTGGCGCATCGTTACCAGGGATCCTGCTCCGGGGCTTTCACCGCAGTGGTTTCCGCCTCCAGCTCTTGATGGGCCTGGTGGTTTTTGTCGAGGTGATTCTGGCGCCGCTGCAGATCCTCAGGCAGGCCGTTGCCGACGCTGTTGACGTAGCGCTGGGCTTCCTGGGCATCAAGGGGTGCGGCCCGCCCCAGTAGCTTTTTGGCCTCCTGCTCCAATGGCTCCTCCCCAGCTTTGAGCATGCATCCGAAGCTCATGGCCTTGGCTTACCATCCCCGCCTTCCGGCAGAGGCGCAGCACCTGGACGGCTAACGCCTCCCGGGCTCTCAGATGGCGGCGGCGGAAGTCACTGATTCCGGCTGTGGTCCAGCTGTTGGTGGCCGGTGAGCACCCGAAAGACAGCGTCCTCGCAGCAGGCAAGCTCGATCCGGCGGGAGGAGGGATGCCGATGCAGCAGGCGGCCAGCAACAACAGCGCCATCATTCCTGGGCCAAGGCCCTTCTCACCACGCCGATCCTTGTGGATTGATGGAGCCAAAAGACCTCAAAGTCCAGCCCTGTGGGCAGCTCCAGCGGGAAGAACACCAGGTGTCCCTCGGGCAACCAATCGATCAGCAAGGGCGAAGAGAGCAGGGTCTGCTCAGGAACCAAGGAGCGAAAGGATTTGGGCTTGGTCATAGCCCATTCTTTCGCCCAGATCGATGGCTGTCACTACTGCTTGAACAGATCAGCAGCCGCCTGTCCAGAGGCTGTGCGGTGGGTGAGCTATACGCACCATGCTCTTCAAGCAAAGTTCTTCAGCGAAGCAATAGCTCCACTCCTGACTGGTACAGCGTCCATGGTTCCATATTTATTGCACTCCCAACTTCGTCTCCTGAACCCAACCAGATGGAACGCTGGTTGAGAATCTTCACTCAGCAAACAATCCGGCGCGGCAGCTTCTCAAGCCTCATAGCCGGAGGCTTCCGCCTAGCGATAGGGGCTGCTGATCGCCGTAGCCCGAAGGGCTTCTGCTTGCAATAAATCAAGCACTTCATCTCCCCCGTACAACAAGGAATGCTCCCCACCCATTCAGTTGGAGCGAAACCGCAGATTCGACCCTGAAGAAGCTCCGGCAGCTTTGCTCCAAGTTCCTGGGACGTGGTGCGACGAGCTGGGGCAACGAAGCAGGCCAGGTCACCCCCCCTGAACCCCTGTCCTGACCTGTGATCTCAAAATCATCTCCCGAGAGACTGGCGCGCTTGTCAGCCTCTCGCCCGGGGCATCGGGCCCCGTCCACGCCGATAATCAACCCACAATTCCATCTGACGCTTGGGAATGGCCCTGTTAGTTCAGAAATTCGGGGGCACATCGGTCGCGGATGTGGAACGCATCCAGGCCGTGGCGCGACGCATTGCCGCCAGCCGGGAGCAAGGGCACGAACTGGTGATCGTGGTGTCGGCCATGGGCCACACCACCGATCAACTCACCGGCCTGGCGCGGGCGATCAGCGCCCAGCCGCCCCAGCGGGAGCTGGACATGCTGCTGGCCACCGGCGAACAGGTGTCGATCGCCCTGCTGTCGATGGCGCTGCACCAACTGGGTGTTCCAGCCGTGTCGATGACCGGCCCCCAGGCCGGCATCGTCACCGAATCGGCCCACGGCCGGGCCCGCATCCTCGAGGTGCGCACCGAACGACTGCGGCGCCTGCTGGATGACGGCCAGGTGGTGGTGGTGGCCGGCTTTCAAGGCACCAGCAGCGGTGTCGCCGGCACCCCGGAAATCACCACCCTGGGCCGGGGCGGCTCCGACACCTCAGCCGTGGCCCTGGCCGCAGCCCTGGGGGCCGATGCCTGCGAGATCTACACCGATGTGCCGGGGGTGCTCACCACCGACCCACGCAAGGTGGGTGACGCCCAGCTGATGGAGTCGGTGAGCTGCGATGAAATGCTGGAACTGGCCAGTCTCGGGGCGGCGGTGCTGCATCCGCGGGCTGTGGAGATCGCCCGCAACTACGGCGTGCCGCTGGTGGTGCGCTCCAGCTGGAGCGATGCCCCTGGCACCAGGCTCACCAGCGGCAGCGCCCGCGCCAATGGCCAGGAGGGCCTTGAACTCGGCAAACCGGTGGATGGGGCTGACCTCGTGCTGCAGCAAGCGGTGCTGGCACTGACGGATGTGCCTGATCGGCCCGGGGTGGCAGCCCAGCTGTTTGAAGCCCTCGGCGCCGCTGAACTGAATGTGGATCTGATCGTGCAGGCCACCCAGGACGGCGGCAGCAACGACATCGCCTTCACCCTGGCCGAGGCCGATCTGGAGCGGGCCAGCCAGGTCTGCCGCCAGGTGCTGAGCGCCATGGGCGCCGACGCCGCCGTACTCAGCGGCGAGGCCGACATGGCCAAGATCAGCATTTCCGGGGCTGGCATCCTCGGGCGCCCCGGCGTCGCGGCTCGCCTGTTCGACACCCTGGCCCGCCTGGGCATCAACCTGCGCTTGATCGCCACCAGCGAGGTGAAGGTGAGCTGCGTGGTGGCCGGCCGGGCCGGGCCCAAGGCCCTGCGGGCCACAGCCGAGGCCTTCGAACTGCAAGACCGCCAGTTGGGACACCACACGGTGAGCGACCAACTGGCAGCTCCGGCGGTGCGCGGCGTCGCCCTTGATCGCGATCAGATTCAGGTCACCGTGCGCCATGTGCCAGACCAACCCGGCAGTGCGGCGGCGGTCTGCCGCACCCTGGCGGAGGCCGCCATCAGTCTCGATGCCATCGTCCAGTCCGAGCGCACCCACACGATGGGGCAGCAGCTGAGCCGGGACATGAGTTTCGTGCTCAAGCGGGAGGATCTCAGTCGCGCCGAAGCCGCTCTGGCTCCCCTGCTGCTGCAATGGCCCGAGGCCTGCGTGGAGGAGGGATCCGCCATCGCCCGGGTCAGCGCCGTCGGCGCCGGCATGCCCAGCACGCCAGGCACCGCCGCCCGCATGTTCCGCGCCATCGCCGAGGCCGGCATCAACATCGAACTGATCGCCACCAGCGAAATCCGCACCAGCTGCGTGGTGCCGGAACGCGATGGCGTGCGGGCGCTGCAGGCCGTGCATGCGGCCTTCGCGCTCGGGGGCGTGACCGAACACCTGGCCGAGGGCACAGAGGCACCGCTGCCCTGAACGAAGCGTGAACCAGCTCCCACCCCCAGCGCAGGCCAGCCAGTTCCCAAATCACTCCGCCAGCCTGGTCGCGCGGAACTACCGGCCACCAGCCCTTGGCGGACCCTGACGCCACCGGATTCAGGCCCTGCCCACCAACTTCTGACGCAGAGTCTTGATACGGTCGCGCAGATTGGCAGCCTCCTCGAACTCGAGATTCTTGGCGGCACTCTTCATCTTGTCCTCCAGCTGGCTGATCAGCTCCGGCAAGGCATCAAGCGACACTTCATTGTGCTCAGCCTGCTCAACGGCCTGAACCAGCTGATCATCATTGAGCCGCCGCGACGTCTCCAGGAACGTGAGGATTGAATTGCCGGCACGTTTGCCAGCGGGGGATGGCGTGATGCCATGCCGCTCGTTGTGGGCATGTTGAATCGCTCGGCGGCGCTCGGTTTCAGAAATGGCCCTGGCCATCGAATCGGTGAGATTGTCGGCATAGAGCAGGGCCTTGCCATCCACATGGCGGGCGGCCCGGCCGATCGTCTGAATCAAGGAGCGCTCGGCCCGCAGAAAACCCTCCTTGTCGGCATCGAGAATCGCCACGAGGGACACCTCCGGCAGATCCAGTCCTTCACGCAGCAGGTTCACTCCCACCAATACATCATATTCGCCATTGCGTAAATCCTGGAGGATTTCGATGCGCTCAATCGAATGGATTTCGGAGTGCAGATAGCGCACCTTCACACCATTTTCGGCCAGGTAATCGCTGAGGTCTTCGGCCATGCGCTTGGTGAGGGTGGTCACCAGCACCCGCTCCCGGCGCTCCGCCCGCAGCCGGATTTCACCGAGCAGATCGTCCACCTGGCCATCGCTGGGCCGCACCTCCACAATCGGATCAAGCACACCGGTGGGGCGGATCACCTGCTCGGCCACATGCCCCTGGCTCTGGGCCAGCTCCCAGGCTCCGGGGGTGGCACTCACAAAGATGGTCTGCTTCGCCTTCTGCCAGAACTCCTCCCCCTTGAGTGGCCGATTGTCGGCAGCACTGGGCAGGCGGAAGCCATGCTCAATCAGCACCTGCTTGCGGCTCTGGTCGCCGTTGTACATCGCCTGCAATTGGGAGCAGGTGACGTGGCTCTCATCAATCACCAGCAGCCAGTCATCGGGGAAGTAATCAATCAGACATTCCGGCGGCGTACCTGCCTCACGCCCGGCCAGATGGCGCGCATAGTTCTCCACGCCGTTGCAGTAGCCCACCTGCTCCAGCATCTCGAGGTCATAGGTGGTGCGCTGTTCCAGCCGTTGGGCCTCGAGCAGTCGGCCCTGCAAGTTGAGCACGTCCAAGCGTTCACGCAGTTCGGTGCGGATTTCCTGGATTGCTCCCTTCAAGCGCTCTTTGGGAGTGACAAAGTGCTTGGCAGGATAGATGTTGATGGTATCCAGGCTCTGCAGAATCTCACCACTGACGGGATCCACATAGCGAATCGCCTCCACCTCATCCCCAAACAGCTCAATCCGCACCAGCCGGTCTTCATAGGCCGGGCCGATCTCCAGCACATCGCCCCGCACCCGGAAACGGCCGCGGGAAATCTCCACATCATTGCGCGAGTATTGATTATTCACCAGTTCCCTCAAGGAACCGCGCAGATCCAGACTCTCGCCCACCTGAAATTTGACGGCCGCCTTGAGATATTCAGAGGGAATACCGAGGCCATAAATACAGCTGATCGAGGCCACCACAATCACATCACGTCGCTCAAACAGGGAGCGGGTAGCGGAGTGACGCAGCATGTCGATCTCTTCGTTGATCGAGGCTGTTTTGGCGATATAGGTATCCGAAACCGGCACATAAGCCTCGGGCTGATAGTAATCGTAATAGGAGATAAAATATTCGACCGCATTATTCGGGAAAAACTCACGCAACTCATTGCAGAGCTGGGCCGCCAGGGTCTTGTTGTGGGCCAGCACCAGGGTGGGCCGACCGGTGCGGGCGATCACATTGGCGATCGAGAAGGTCTTGCCGGTGCCGGTGGCCCCGAGCAGGGTCTGATATTGATCACCGCCGTCGACCCCGGCCACCAGGGTTTCGATGGCGGTGGGCTGGTCACCCTTGGGTTCGTAAGGGGCGTGGAGCTGAAAAAGCATCAAGCCATTCTGGGGCCACCGGCCTGCAGTGCGAGGCTGAGGAGAACCGTCCAGGCAGAACACAAGCGGCCTTGGGCACGATCAGCCAGCAGGCCACAGCCAGCCGCGAGCCTGCCTTCCCAGACGAACATTGTCGCCAGCCTTGATCTGATCAGCCGATTGAACCGGAAAGCAGCTGGACCATGGCCCGGGTGAGTGGCACTTCCAGGCCCAGCAGCTTGAGGATGAAATAGCTGAGCACGCTGTACACCAAGGCACCAAGAGCGGCGCTCACCATGCCGTGCTTGAGCCGAAAGCCCTCGATGAGCCAGGCCGCCAGGCCGAACAGCAGAATCGTGATCAGCCAGTTGAACAGGAAGGAGATCGGCCCGATCAGACCCCCCAGGGAGGTGATCGCCCAGATCGGCGCCAGCAGCAGCTTGAGCGGCCAGACCAGCAACGTGCCCAGCAGACCGATGACAACGGCCGACAGCAGGGCAATCGGGAAGCTGGCCATTTCCACCCCCAGGGGCAACCTGGAAACGAGCAGCAGAATCAAGGCCCGGATCGGCCATTGCACCAACCAGATGAGCGCGCCCATGGGGTGTGACGTTGAAGGTTCAGAATCGCAACCTAGGGAAAGCCCGCGCGGCAGACACGGACATGTCGCAATTCAGGAGCTATCCAGCCGTAAGACGCCACCACAAGCCCCGCCAGCACCTGCAGCTGGGCATCCCAGCAGCCGCGCCCAAGACGATCACCAGCGGCGGCAGGGCCAGCTTCAGGCCCTGAGGCAAGCCTGAACAGAATAGCTTGCCTCAGGGTTCAGGCGAACGGGCCGCGGGACGGATCCAAGCGCTCCCTGCCCAGCTCAGACAGCTCCGGCGACGGCGCTGACCACCGGGGCGATTGCCTCCCGCAGCCCACGCACCACAGCCACCATCGCCAGTTCATCGCTGAGCCGGTTCACAGCCGAGCCCACACCCACGCCAGCAGCACCGGCCGCCAGGGCCAGGGGCACGGTGGCGCTGGAGAGACCGGAGGCGCACAGCACCGGGCACTCCAGCTCGGCGGCGGCGAGAGCACGGCTGATCGCATGGGCTGCCGCCAGGGTGGGGGCCGCCTTCTCGATCAAGCCGAGCACCCCGGCGCTGAAGGGTCTGGCACTGGTGCCACCCTCGGTCTGGATCAGATCGGCGCCAGCCGCCACCAGATCCAGCGCCAGCTGTTCCTGCTGATCGAGCGGCAACACGTGAGGCACGGTCACCGAGAGCACCACCTGGGGCAACAGCTCCCGGGTGCGGCGGGTGAGCGCCAGCACTTCGGCGGCCGTAAAGATGCGGCCCTCGGCATAGAAAGCATCGAAGTTACCGATTTCCACCCACTGGGCACCCGCGGCGACGGCGGCCGGGAACAGCTCGGGATCGACAGCGGACACGCAGATCGGCAGACCGGGAGCCGCCTCGGCCACCTGGCGCACCAGGTCGGCATCACAGGCGATGTCAACCAGATCGGCGCCACCGGCGGCGGCGGCGCGGGCGATGGCCCGCACCGAGGCGCCATCGTGATTGGTCAGGCCAGCGATGACCTTGAGCACGCGACGTTCCGCAATGGCACGGGCCAGGGAAGGGGGCAGGCTGGAGAGACGCGTCATCGACGGCGAGCGGAATGGCTGAACTGATTCTCCCATCCGAAGCCGGCAGCGATCCCGCCCGCTGGAGTGCCGAACAACACCGGCTGCATCGCCACCTACGCCGCCAGCCCCAGCTGCTGCCCCCGGGCGCTTCGCTGCTGCTGGCGATCTCAGGCGGCCAGGACTCGATGGCGATGCTGGCCTTGTTGCGAGATCTACAAGCTCTGCATGGCTGGACGCTGCGGTTGTGGCATGGCGACCACGGCTGGCGTGCCGAGGGCAGCCGCCAGGCGCAGGAGCTGGCAGCCTGGGCGCAGGGTCAGGGACTGCTCCTGCACACGGAACGGGCCCAGGCCAGCGGCAACGGCGATAGCAACAGTGTTAGCAGTGGCAGTGGCAACCGCGAAGCCATCGGCCGCCAGTGGCGCTACGACGGCCTGGCCCAAGAAGCCCTGCGGCACGGCTGCCGCCACGTGCTCACCGCCCACACCGCCAGCGACCGGGCCGAAACCGTCCTGCTGAATCTGGCCCGTGGCAGCCATCGCCGCGGCCTCGCCAGCCTGCGGGCCAGCCGCCCCTTGCCCTGTCCCTCCCACCAGCAACCAGCCAGTCAGCCCCAACCCGACAGCGCTCTGCTGCTGGTGCGGCCGCTCCTGATCTTTTCCCGGGCCGATACGGCCCGCATCTGCCAGCAGCGGGGGCTGCCGATCTGGCTTGACCCCAGCAACGACGACGGGCGACTCAGCCGCAACCGGGTGCGCGCCGCGGTGCTGCCGGTGCTGGAAGCCCTGCATCCCGGCGCCAGCCTGCGCATCAGCGCCCAGGCGGAACGGCTGGCAGCCGAACTGGAGCAACAACAAGAGTTGCTGGATCTGGCCCTGGCCGCCCTCACGCTTGGGGGCGATTCAGACCAGCCGACCCTGGCACGTCGTGGGCTGCTGGCGCTGTCGGCGGCGGGACAACGGCGGCTGTTGCGGCACTGGCTGGAGCGGCACACCGGCCGCGGTCTCGAGAGCCAGCCGCTGGAAATCCTGATTGAGCGCCTGGCCGCCAACCGCGGGCCTGGTCGGCTCTGCCTGGCGGATCGCTGGCACCTGCTCTGGGAGCGAACCACACTGAGGCTGATCCGAGACGTTGAAGGCCATGGCTGAGTCTGCCGATCGCCGCAATCCCACCGAACGCTATGGCGCCATCGAACAGGCCTACTGCGCCGACCAGTGGGGCGAAGTGATCGACCAGGGCCAAAGCTTGCTGGAGGAGATCCCTCGGAGCAGCGCGCCTGGGCCTGAAGGGCTGAAGGAGCGGGTGCAACTGCTGATGGCCCACGCCCATCTCTATGGCTTTAACGAGCGCGCTGCAGCCGAAGACCTCTACAGCGACGTGCTGCACAGCAAGGCCGAGTTGGCCCTGCGCCAGATCGCCGAGCAGGGCCTGCAGCAATGCAGCCTGCCGAACCAGACGACCACCGCCCTGAGCAAGGCCGGCGAGGTCCAGGCCAGCGCCTCCGAATCACAGCACCAGGCACCAGCGGCGACAGCCGACAGCGAGCCGGCGCTGGCTCCAACCAGCACCGAGCCGGCAGCCCCCTGGCCTGCAGCCAGCGCCAGTTCGGCCACTACCGCTCCAACGACCATGGCTCCAACGGCCACGGCTCCAGCCGCCAGCAGCTCCTTGGCGATGCCCTGGCTGGTGGCCGGCACCGCAACCAGCAGCGCCGCCACCGCAGCACCATCCTCGGCGGCACCAACCCCCTGGACCACGGTGGCGACCCCACTGGCGCCCCCGGCGACCACCCGACCTCCCCAGCCAGGCGATGCAGCCAGCGAGGCCAGCGCCCCGGCAGCTGCCGAGCCAGCCCCCCTGATCCCGGAGGTGGTGGATGAACCGGAACTAGTTGAAGTCCACCAGGCCGATCCAAGCCTGGCTGAAGAACTGGAGCTGACGGAGCTGGAACCGCCAGCGCCGCTTGCCTTGATCGACGACGACATCACGGCCTCAACGACCACCCTGTCGGCCATCAACCCGATCGCCAGCCCCGAACGGCTGCAAGCCCAGGGTGAATCTGGCTCGCCCAGCCATAGCGACGCTTTTCCGCTCCTGGACTGGCAAGAGCCACGCAATATCAACCCGAACCTGACGTCAGAACGACGCCAACCGAACCTGGAGCCGGAAGCGCCTCATCAACCCCAGGATCTGGCCCAGGATCTGGAGCCTCGGAAGCAGCCAGCCCCTGAGCTGGAGGAAGAACAGGACCCGCTCAGTGAGTTGTTCAGCGATCCTCCAACCCCCAGGGAGGAGGAGGATCGTGAACTGCTTCTGGGGCTGCTGCGGGTGGTGGTGAGTGCCGGTTCAGCCGGCGACGGCGGCTGAACGACGGCGACGGACCCGACCGTTGAGCTCGGGCTCCTCGGCCACAACCTTCGCCGCCACCGGCGCTGGGGCCGCGGCAACAGCAGCAACCGCCGTCACCAGCTGACGCTGGGGCGCGGGCTGATCGCTGCGGCCCTGGCGACCGCCATCACGAACAACGGCCTCACGAGCACCACCCTCGCGGCGGCCCCGGGGTGCAGGACGGCTATCGGGCTCGCTGTCGGCACGCCCCTTGTAGGCAGGCGTGCCGGCAGGGGCTGGCTGCACCAGGCAGATGATCAGGGGATCCACCTGCAGCTCGCGCCGCAGACGGCGCTGGAGGCCCACTTCCACCTCGCGCTGCACACCCACCCAGTCGACTTCAGGAGCTTTGCCGCCGGTGTTGCGGGAGAGCTGATTCCAGCGGTTCTCGAGCACCCAGCCGATTTCGCGCTCAGCCCAGATCGAGAGCTTGCGGGGATCGGCGGCGGTGACGACACCGCGCAGATTGACCCGGGGCGGAGCGGCCATCACGCCATCGGTGGTGATCACCGCCAGCAGCGTGATCACGCCATCCTCGGCCAACTGCTGCCGTTCCTTCAGCACCCGAGCATCGACGATGCCATTGCGGGAGGCGTCGAGCAGTTCAATGCCGGCCTTCACCGGATCGCCCCGGCGGATGGAATCGGGGGTGAGTTCCACCACATCGCCGTTGTCGATGATCAGGGTGTGATCGACGGGAATGCCCATGGAATGGGACGTCTTGGCGTGGGCCACGAGCATGCGGTGTTCGCCATGCACAGGCACAAAGAACTTGGGTCGCACCAAAGCCAGCATCAGCTTGTGGTCTTCCTGGAAACCATGCCCGGACACATGGATCCCTTCGCCCTTGCCATAGACAACCTTGGCCCCCATCATCATCAGTCGGTCAATCGTGTTGACCACTGAAATTGTGTTGCCGGGAATCGGGCTGGCAGAGAAAATGATGGTGTCGGTGGACTTCACCTGAACCTGCGGATGCTCTCCCCGCGAGATGCGGCTCAACGCAGCCAGGGGCTCGCCTTGGCTGCCCGTCATCAGCAGCAGGGTTTCGCGATCGGGGAGATCGCGGATCTGCTTGATCGGCACAAACAGATCATCGGGGCAGCGCATGTAACCGAGTTCGCGCGCTTTGGCGATCACGTTGAGCATCGAGCGGCCCAGCAGACCGACCTTACGGCCGTTCTTCATCGCCAGTTCCAGAATCATCGCCACCCGATGAATCGAGCTGGCAAATGTGGTGATGATTACCCGACCTTCGGCCTGGGAAATATGGCGATCAAGATTGGGGAACACGGAGCGCTCCGGCGGCGCAAAACCGGGCAACTCCGCGTTAGTGGAGTCACTGAACAGACACAACACACCCTGTTCGCCGTAATGGGCCATGCGCTGGATGTCGAAGGTTTCGCCATCCACGGGAGTGTGGTCAAACTTGAAGTCACCGGTGAACACGATCACACCCACCGGCGTGGTGATCGCCAGCGAGAAGCTGTCGGCCATTGAGTGGGTGTTGCGGATGAACTCCACCTTGAAGTGCTGACCCACGTGCACCACATCGCGGGGACTGATGGTCTGGATGGTGGTGCGATCGGTGACACCAGCCTCCTCCATCTTGCCCTGAAGCATGGACATCGCCAGCCGCGGCCCATAGATAATGGGAATATTGAAATTCTTGAGGTGGTGAGGAATGCCACCGATGTGATCTTCATGGCCATGGGTCACCACCATGCCACGGATTCGCTTCTGATTCTCCCTCAGATAGCTCGTGTCAGGCATGACCACATTGACGCCATGCATGCCATCACTGGGGAAAGCGAGGCCAGCGTCAACCAGCATCAGGTCGTCGCCATATTCAAAAACACAGGTGTTTTTGCCAATCTCGTGCAGGCCACCCAGGGGAATCACCCTGAGGCAGGGCTGCTTGGCTTGGGCTGCTTGGCCTTGACCGTTCTGACTCGTCATGAAGGAATAACCGGATAATTCGTACGTTTTGGACGTGGTGCCGTAACTGGAAGCAAGCCTTGGCGTCAGGTGGGACGCAGGGCAGCCAGAACTGAATGCAGTCGTTGTCTCACATCGCGCTCAGCAGGGAGAAGGGGAAGACGGGGGGCACCCACCGGCCAACCGGTGATCTCAAGGGCGGCTTTCACCGGCACGGGATTGGTGGTGCAGAAGAGGGCTTTGAACAGCGGCAGCAGCTGCTCGTGCAAGGCGAGGGCGGCGGCGTGATCGCCGGCCAGGAAGGCCTGAACCAGGGCGCGGATGGCGGGACCCACCAGATGGCTGGCGACGCTGACCACACCAACGGCTCCGACGGCGAGCATCGGCAGCGTGAGGGCGTCATCGCCGCTGTAGATCGCCAGGCGATTGCCGCAGAGGCCGCGCAGCTGGCTCACCTCCTCCGTGGTGCCACTGGCCGCCTTGAAGCTGATCACATTGGGACAGTCCAGCAGACGGGCGACCGTTTCCGGCGCCAGGCTGCAGCCCGTTCGGCCGGGGATGTTGTACAGCATCAGCGGCAGCTCGGGCGCCGCCGCCGCCACCGCCCGGAAATGGGCCTCAAGGCCATCCTGGGGTGGCTTGTTGTAGTAAGGCACCACCACCAGAGCTCCATCCGCACCGAGTTCGGCCGCCTCCCGGGTTGCCTCCACCGCCTCGGCGGTGCAATTGCTGCCGCTGCCGGCCAGCAGGGGCACCCGACCGGCCAAGGCCTCCTTCACCGCCGCGAACAAGCGGTGCTGCTCCTGCCAGCTCAGCGTGGGGGATTCGCCGGTGGTGCCGCAGAGCACCAGCCCATCGGAGCCATGGGACACCAGGTGTTCGGCCAGGCGAGCCGCCAAGGCCAGATCCACCGCCCCATCGGCATTGAACGGCGTGACCATGGCGGTGAGCACCCGGCCGAAGGGGGCCTGGGGGCCGGCCGCGGTGGGGAGTTCGGCGCTCAAGCGACGCCTCCTGGAGCCTGTGGCGCACCGGCGATCAGCAGTTCAGCGATCTGGATGGCATTGAGCGCCGCCCCCTTACGGATCTGATCACCGCAGAGCCAGAGCTCGAGAGCATGCGGATCACTGAGATCCTGGCGAATGCGACCGACCGCCACCGGATCGCGACCGGTGACATCGGTGGGCATCGGGAAGCGGTTGGCCTCAAAGTCCTCAATCAGCTCCACCCCTGCCGCCACCGCCAACAACGCCCGGGCTTCCGCCACTGGGAAAGGTTCCTCGAACTCGATGTTCACGGCCTCAGAATGGGCCCGCAACACCGGCACCCGCACACAGGTGGCCGTCAAACGCAGATTCGGCAGCGCCATGATCTTGCGGGTTTCGTTGATCATCTTCAACTCTTCTTCGCAGTAGCCGCTGGCCTGCAGCGGCGAGTTATGCAGGAACAGGTTGAAGGCCAGGGAATGGGGCAACACCTCACTCACCGGTTCGCCACCTTCAAGCACCGTGCGACTGAGCTGACGCAGCTCCTCCATGGCCCGGGCGCCGGCGCCACTGGCGGACTGGTACGTGCTCAGCACCACGCGCCGGATCGACCGCCGTGCCGCCAGGGGCGCCAGAGCCAGGGTCAACAGAATGGTGGTGCAGTTGGGGTTGGCAATGATGCCCTGATGGGCGAAGGCGGCTTGGGGGTTCACCTCAGGAACCACCAGCGGCACCGCCGGATCCAGACGGAAGGCGCTGGAGTTGTCGATCACCACCGCACCGGCAGCCGCGGCCTGGGGTGCCCAGTGGCGCGACACCGCACCACCAGCCGAGGCCAGGACCAGATCAACACCATCGAAACAACCCTCCTCGACCGGCTTGAGCGTGAGGCTCTCACCACACCAGCTGATCGAGGTGCCAGCCGAACGGGGCGAGGCGAGCACGGAGAGCTCCGCCACGGGGAAGGCACGCTCCTCGAGCAACTGCAACAACTCGTGGCCGACAGCCCCGGTGGCCCCGAGCACAGCCACCTTCAAGGGCCGGCGGGGCAAACCACCAGGGGAGACAGAGCGGAGATCGGGGGAAGGAGCTGCGGTAAAGGCGGTCAACGGAAGGGACGGTTTGGAAACAGGACTGTCGGAGACCGAAGGGGCAGGGGGCGAAGAAGACTGCGCTCGGTTCCTGGGCAGAGAGAGAGGCGCCAAACACAACAACCAACTGGGCTGTTGCGATTTGCTGCACTGAAGCCGGTGCCGGCAGGCTTACCGGAAGGACGGTTCGGCCCAATGCCGTTACCGCCTGAGCAGGGATATGTCTCACGCTTGCGTCGTTTCCACAATACGCACCTGCGTCGATCCAGCGAGGGTCGGCCGCGCCAGTTTCTAGGATCGGGGGCTGCCCTGCTCGATCGGCCCCGTTCATGAGTCCAGCCGCCGCCAGCTCCAAAGCCGCCCAGACCCCAGCCGTCGAGAGCGAGGCCAGCCAAGCCAACGCCTCCCTGCAGGTCAGCACCAGCCCCCGTCCGGGCAGCCGACTGGCGGTGGAGATCGGCGTCACGGGGAGCCGCTGCCAGGCCAGCTACGACGCCGCCCTGGCCAAACTCAGCCGCAGCATCAAGCTGCCCGGCTTCCGCAAAGGCAAGGTGCCCCGGCCGGTGCTACTGCAGCAGATCGGTCCCCTGCGCATCCGGGCCACGGCTCTTGAGGAGCTGGTGGAAAGCGCCTTCCGTGACGCCGTCGGCCAGGAAAAGATCGAGGCCATCAGCGCGCCCCAGCTGAACGAAGCCTTTGAAGCGGTGCTCGCCCGCTTTGAACCCGGCAGCGCGCTCACCTTCACCCTGGAGCTGGACGTGGAGCCCACTCCCAGCCTCAAGCTCACCAAGGGCCTGCAAGCTGAAGCCGAAGCGATCAGCTACGACCCCGCCCGGGTCGATGAGCTGCTGGACCAGTCGCGTCGCCGCCTGGCGACGCTGGTGCCGGTGGAAGGCCGCGCCGCTGCCAGCGGCGATGTGGCCGAGGTGAGCTTCAGCGGCACCTACAGCGACACCGGTGAGGCGATTGAAGGCGGCAGCTCCGCAGGCATGGAGGTGGAACTGGAAGAGGGCCGCATGATTCCTGGCTTCATTGAGGGAATCCTCGGCATGGAGCCCGGCGACAGTCGCACCGTCTCCTGCAGCTTCCCCGAGTCCTATCCCCAGGCGGAGGCTGCCGGCCGCCCGGCGGAATTTGAGATCACCCTGATCGAGCTGAAAACCCAGGAACTGCCGCCACTGGACGACGCCTTCGCCCAACAGGCCAGCGACAAGTCCACCCTCGCCGAACTGCGGGCCGATCTCGAAACCCGCCTGCAGGAGGACGCCGAGCGGCGTCACCGCGCCAATCGCCACGACGCCCTGCTGGAAGCGCTGGTGGAACAGCTGGAGGTGGAGCTGCCCGAAACCCTGATCCAAACCGAAATCCGCAACCTGATCGAGCAGACCGCCAGCCAGATCGCCCAACAGGGCATGGATGTCAAAAAACTGTTCACCCAGGATCTGGTGCGCAGCCTGGTGGACACCTCCCGCCCGGAGGCGGAACAGCGACTGCGTCGCAACCTGGCCCTTAAGGCCCTTGCCGCCGCTGAGGCGATCGCGGTGGCCGAGACGGACATCGAGGCCAAAGTCAAGGAGGTGAGCCTCGGCCTCAGCGACACCAGCACCATTGATCCCCAGCGGCTGCGCCTGGCCGTCGGCGACGATTTGCTCAAGGAGCGCCTGCTCGAATGGCTGGAAGCCAACAGCACCGTCACCGAAAAACCGCCGGCAACCAGCGATGCAGAGGCCCTAGAAGCCGATGCCGATGCCGCCGACAGCCCGACCGAAGCCGGGCCCACAGCCGCTGCCAAGGACTGAGCCCATAGATTGCATCCATACCCAGGCCTGAGACTGTCCGCGTGATCGACGCCCAACCCAACCCGTTTTCCTCCCCCGGTGGCCTGCGGCGCCACCCGGTGCACAGCCATTGGAGCGGCCCCCAGCCCTGGAACGCCATCACCGCCCCGCCGCCCAGCGCGGCGCCCGGCATCCTGCCCACGGTGGTGGAGCAGTCCGGCCGGGGGGATCGGGCCTTCGACATCTATTCCCGGATGTTGCGGGAACGGATCATCTTCCTGGGCACCGGCATCGACGATCAGGTGGCCGATTCGCTCGTGGCCCAGCTGCTGTACCTGGAGGCCGAGGATCCGGACAAGGACATCCAGATCTATGTGAACTCCCCCGGCGGCTCGGTCACCGCCGGGCTGGCCATCTACGACACGATGCAGCAGGTGGCCCCTGACGTCGTCACCATCTGCTACGGACTGGCCGCCAGCATGGGGGCCTTCCTGCTCTCGGGCGGCGCCAAAGGCAAACGGTTGGCCCTTCCCAATGCCCGGATCATGATTCACCAGCCCCTCGGTGGTGCCCAGGGCCAGGCCGTGGACATCGAGATTCAGGCCCGCGAGATTCTGTATCTCAAGGACACGCTCAACGGCCTGATGGCCGAACACACCGGCCAGCCGCTGGACAAAATCGCCGAAGACACTGACCGCGACTACTTCCTTTCGCCAGCAGAAGCGGTTGAATACGGTCTGATCGACCGGGTTGTCAACGACAGCGGCCTACCGGTCCCAGACTGACCTCCAGCCCTGGGGCCAGTCCAGCCCCGTTCCGATCCTCAAGGAGAGCAAACGCCGCCGCACCCAGGGTGACCCTTGGCAGCGGCAGCCGCCCCTGTCCACTCCTTCGCCGCCCCACCCGTCGCCGATGGCCAAGTTTGACGCCCATCTGAAATGCTCCTTCTGTGGCAAGTCCCAGGAGCAGGTCCGCAAGTTGATTGCCGGACCAGGCGTCTACATCTGCGACGAGTGCATTGATCTCTGCAACGAAATCCTCGACGAAGAACTGGTGGATAGCCAGGGCCATGCCAGCCGCCCCAGCCCGGAAACCAGCCGCAAGAACCAACCCAAGAAAGCTCCCAGGCCTGCCCCCACCCTGGCCCAAGTGCCCAAGCCCCAGGAGATCAAGAGTTTCCTGGACCAGCAGGTGGTGGGGCAGGACGAAGCCAAGAAGGTGCTGTCGGTGGCGGTCTACAACCACTACAAGCGCCTGGCCTGGCAGGGGGACGGCAAGGGAGAAACCGACCAGACAGCCACCCGGCTGCACAAGTCCAACATTCTGCTGATCGGGCCCACCGGCTGCGGCAAAACATTGCTGGCCCAGTCGTTGGCGGAGATGCTGGATGTGCCGTTTGCCGTGGCCGATGCCACCACGCTCACCGAAGCCGGCTACGTGGGCGAAGACGTGGAGAACATCCTGTTGCGTCTGCTGCAGAAAGCCGACCTGGATGTGGAACAGGCCCAGCGGGGCATCATCTACATCGACGAGATCGACAAGATCGCCCGCAAAAGTGAAAATCCTTCGATCACCCGCGATGTTTCCGGCGAGGGCGTGCAACAGGCCCTGTTGAAGATGCTGGAGGGCACGGTGGCCAACGTGCCGCCCCAGGGGGGTCGCAAGCATCCTTACCAGGACTGCATCCAGGTCGACACCAGCCAGATCCTGTTCATCTGTGGCGGCGCCTTCGTCGGCCTCGAAGACGTGATCCAGAAGCGGCTGGGTCGCAACGCCATCGGCTTCCTGCCTGAAGGAGGCCAGGGACGCCCGCGCACCGGCAAAGAGCGGCAGGTGGCTGAAGCCCTGCGCCATCTCGAACCCAATGATCTGGTGCGCTACGGCCTGATCCCGGAATTCATCGGCCGCCTGCCGGTGAGTGCGGTACTGCAACCCCTCGATACCGAGGCCCTTGAAGCGATCCTCACCGAACCGCGCGATGCCCTGGTCAAGCAGTTCCAGACCCTGCTGAGCATGGACAATGTGCGCCTGGATTTCGAGCCGGACGCCATCGCCGCCATTGCTGTCGAGGCCCATCGCCGCAAAACCGGTGCCCGGGCTCTGCGCGGCATCGTGGAAGAACTGATGCTGGAGGTGATGTACGACCTCCCCTCGCGCCAGGACATCCAGAGCTTCACGATCACCCGGGCTCTGGTGGAACAGCGCAACAAGGCCAACGTGGTGCAGATTCCCAGTGCCAGCCACGACCGCGACACCCGGATGGACGAGGCCGCCACGGCCTGACGTCAGCTCCAGCCGCCGAGCTTCGGGTCGGGCAATCCCCCCTGCCTGCGGGGCCAGCCCAGCGGCCAGCGGGTCCAAGCTGATCGGGCGTCAACGCTGCCTGAACCGCCTTGGCCGCCGCCGACCACCTCCAGGCCCCTCGCCAGCACGGCCTGTTCATGCACCACGGCATCGACCTGGGGGATGGCACCGTGGCCCACTACCTGGAGGGTCGCGAGATCCTGCGCAGTCCCCGCCTGGAGTTCAGCCGCGGCCAGCCGATCACGGCCGTGCCCTACGCGCCCGCCGACTGCTCCCCGACCGGCGTCACCCTGCGGCGCGCCATGGGCCGCCTGGGGGAGCAGCGCTACAACCTGCTGTTCAACAACTGCGAGCACTTCGCCCACTGGTGCAAAACCGGCCGCCATCGCAGCAGCCAGGTCGAAGATTGGCTCCACACCGGCAGCCTCGGGGCCCTGGCCCTGGGGCAGTTCATGCCGGCAGCCCTGCTCACCGGGGCGCGGGTGCTGTTGCGCCAGGGGCTCAGCCTCGATCCCCAGCACCTGGAGCAGGGCCGCACCCTGGCGCTGCGCAGCCTTGAGCAAATCGATGGCCTGCGGCGCTCCTTGCAGGAGAGGCTGGAACAGGAGCTGACCAAGGCCGAACAGCGCTGGCCCAGCGAAGAGGGCCAGGACCATTTCCGGCAACTGCGGCTGGCAGCCCAGCAGTTGGCCGACCAGCTGAGCCAGGTGGAGGAGTTGGAGGCCCAACTGGAGCGACTGCTGAACGCGGGAGAGGGCCGGTAGCCTGATTGGCCCGCGGCGTCGCGCGGGGCGCTCCGCACCACTCCGTCCCCCACGGGCGACCGCGATGGCCCAGGCCTACCAGCCCCTGCATCACAAGTACCGGCCGCAGCGCTTTGATCAGCTGGTGGGGCAGGAGGCGATCGCCGCCACCCTCACCAACGCCCTGCGCACCGGCCGGATCGCTCCGGCCTACCTGTTCAGCGGCCCCCGCGGCACCGGCAAAACCTCCAGCGCCCGCATCCTGGCGCGCTCGCTCAACTGCATCGGCGCCGATGGTCCCACGCCGGAACCCTGCGGCCTCTGTGAGCTCTGCACCTCCATCGCCGCCGGCAATGCCCTCGATGTGATCGAGATCGATGCCGCCTCCAACACCGGCGTCGACAACATCCGCGAGCTGATCGAGCGCTCCCGCTTCGCACCGGTGCAGGCCCGCTGGAAGGTGTATGTGATCGACGAGTGCCACATGCTCTCGACCGCCGCCTTCAACGCCCTGCTCAAGACCCTGGAGGAACCGCCGCCGCGGGTGGTGTTCGTGCTCGCCACCACCGATCCGCAGCGGGTGCTGCCCACCATCCTTTCCCGCTGCCAGCGCTTTGATTTCCGGCGCATCCCGATGGAGGCCCTGGAGGGACACCTGCGCTGGATCGCCGACCAGGAGGAGATCGGCATCAGCGCCGAAGCCCTCAACGTGGTGGCTCAACGGGCCCAGGGAGGGCTGCGCGATGCCGAGAGTCTGCTGGATCAGCTGAGTCTGTTGCCGGCGCCGATCGAAGCGATCGCCGTGTGGGAGCTGCTGGGAGCGGTACCCGAACAGGAGTTGCTGGAGCTGGCTGAAGCGATGGCTGCGGCTGAACCGCTCGGCGTGATTGAAACCTGCCGAGCCCTGCTGGAGCGCGGCAGGGAGCCGAGCGCGGTGCTCCAGGGCCTGGCCAGCCTGCTGCGGGATCTGCTGCTGGCCGGCGTGGCCCCGGACCGACTGGAGCTGACCAGCGTTTCACCCCAGCTGCGGCCCCGCCTGCCCGAAGTGGCGCGCCGGATCGGCAAGGCGAAACTGCTGCACTGGCAAGCCCAACTGCGGGGCAGCGAACAGCAGTTGCGGCTGAGCGTGCAGCCGAGGCTGTGGCTGGAGGTGCTGGTGCTGGGCCTGCTGGCCGAATCCCTGGCCACCGGTTTCACCCCCGCTCGCCCCGCCCCAGCCGCCGAAAGTCGCCCCGCCCGCCCACCGGCCCAAGCTGGCCCAGTGCCGGAGTCGGGCCTGGCCGTTACATCGGCAACGGCTGCTGCCATCGCCGCGACTGCTGGCCCTCAAACCATCCGTGTCTCGGCCGCAATGGAGCTCCCGGGAGCAGCCGTGGAAGCTGGCAGCTCTGGCAGCCCGGTGAGCGCAGGAACCACCTCCCCCCCTGCCCCGCTGGCGACAGCCGCCGCCGAGGCTGCCGTTGCCAGCCAAGCCGCAGAGGCGGCGGCAGCCTCGACGGCAGCCAGCCCCAACCTGGCGGAGCTCTGGCAACAGATCCTGGCCGGGCTGGAACTGCCCTCCACCCGCATGCTGCTCTCCCAGCAGGCCCAGCTCGTGCGCCTCGACGACCATCGCGCCGTGGTGCGAGTCGCCGGCACCTGGATGGCGATGGTGCAGAGCCGGATCAGCTTGCTGGAAGGGGCCGTGGCCCGAGCCCTGGGCAGCCCGCGCCAGCTGCTGCTGGAAGGGGCCAGTGAGGCACGCGCCGGCACCACGGCCTTGGCGCCCCCGATGCCCACCAGACCAGCACCCGTGGCGGCAAGATCGCAGCCGCCGGTTCACAACGCTGGCGCCGCAGGGCCGCCGCCCCCGGCAGCAGCCTCGCTGGCTCCCCATCCGCTCAGCACCGAACAGAGCGTGACAGCTGCGGCGGGCCTCCAAGCCACAACCGGGGACGCCGCGGCCAGGGCTTCCACCAGCCCTGCATCAGCGCCCACCGGTTCAGCACCCACCGCGTCAGCCACGCTGGATCGAACCGGCCCCCCACCGTTGGCCAGCCAGGCCCTGGCCCAGGATCCGGCGTTCTGCGACCCCGCAACCAGCGGCCCCGGCCATCCGGCTGATCGCAACGCTGCGCTGCCAACGAGCCCAACCTCACCGGCGGCCCCGCACCCCGGCCCAGCCCAGCCCGCCACCAGCGCCCCATCCCCCGCCGGCGTCCTGAATCACGCCGCCGGCTTTCCGGCGCCAATCGATGAGAAAGCCAAGCGCCTGGCCGATTTCTTCAACGGCGAGGTGGTCGAGCTCAACGACAGCAGCAGCAACACCGAGCGGAGCGAAGCGGCCTGAACCTGGGCCACGCACACGGCCGGGGCAACGGCTTGCCCCTCGGGCCTGGCCTCAGGCCTGGCCGACCTCGGTCACCAGGTCAGGATCGGCATCAAGGACGAGCTGATCGGCCATCGTCTCCAAGGTGGCCAACTCGGCCTCGCCATGGGATTCACCGCCGAGATGGAGGGTCTTGGCCCAGACCAGCCGTTTGGGCAGCAGGGCCATGCGCACGGTGACCCAGGGAATCACCACAAACCAGTGCACCAGGTACACCATGCCGAGAACCACCGCCTGGGGCGTCATCAGCGGCAGAGCCGGACCTTCGGAGGGTCGCCGGCAGCCGATCACGATCGTGAAGGCCGATAAGCCCAGGGCCACGATCGAGAACGGCCACATCGTCGGTGAGCTGCCGGTGAGCAGCGCTCCGATCAGATCGGCGGCGGCCATCACCGGCATCACGTACTGGAGCAGGAAAAAGCCGAGCAGATCGAGCTTCTGACGCGATCCGAGCCGATCAGAAAGCAGTCCGGGGCCGTAATCGAAGAACCGTTGCAGGCCGCCTTCGGCCCAGCGCTGGCGCTGACGCCACAGGGCCCTGAGGCCCAGCACCGCTTCTTCCTGAACCGGGGGATCCCAGAGCACGGCGATCGGTTGCCGTTCCAGCAGCAGACGGAAACTGAGATCGAGGTCATCGGTGACGGTGGCCTCATTGAACCCACCACAGGCGATCACCGCATCGCGGCGCAGCAACTGACCGTTGCCGCGCAGTTCGACCACACCGCCACCGGCCAGACGACCGAGCTGGATGATGGCGTCGAAGGCCATCTCCATCGCCTGGGCCTGGGTCAGCAAGTTCACCTGGGCATTAGCCACAGCCTTGCGCAGCTGGACAGCCGCCCAGCCACCGCGCTCCGCCCAGGGCAGCAGGCGCTCCAACAGATCGATCTGCAGATCGGCATCGGCATCGAGCACCAGCAACCAGCGACCCTGGAGCTGGGGTAGCACCAGGTTAAGGGCTCCCGATTTGCCCCCACCGGCGTCGCGAAGACGGCGCAACACCCGCAGCTGGGGGTACTGGTTCTGGAGCTGGAGCAGCAGTTCGGGGGTGCGATCTTCACTGCCGTCATCGACCACCCAGAGCAGCAGGCGTTCAGCGGGATAGCGGAGCGCCATGATCCGCTGCACCAGCCTGGTGATCACCGCCTGCTCATCGCGGGCCGCAACCACCACATCGAGCAGCGGCAGATCGAGGGGTTCGGGCCGATCGCCGCCGCCAGCCTGGTTGTCCGGCTCGACCCCAACCCCACGCCCGGCCTGGCGCAGCACGGTAAGAAAGCTGTAGCCGCCCAGCAGCACAGCCAGGATCAACGCCGGCACCAGCCGCAGCAGCGGCGGCAACCCATGGGGTGCCATGCCGGCGGCTGTGCAGCACAGCAGAAACACAGCGGCCTTACCGCGCCGGCCATCGGGGCGGCCATCACTGGTGCTGCCGCTACTGGCGCCGCCGGTCATGGCATCCCCGGAAGTTGGGAAACTCTAAAGGGCATCACCAAGGGCCTGGAGCGGCACAAGCTCGGTGCCTCGGTAATAGTGCCGCAGGATCTGATCGCGACTCCAGCCGCGGCGGGCCTGATCAATCGCCCCAGCCTGGGACAGACCGGCGCCATGGCCGAAGCCGGCGCCCTCCACCAGCCACACCCCGGGCCCGGCCGGGCTGACTCTGAACAGGGTGCTCGGCAGCTGGCGCAAGGTGCGGCGAATGGCATCCAGGCGCAGCACCCTGCTGCCACCTCCACCGCCACCGCTACCGCCAATCTCCAGTGCCAGCACCCGACCGCTGGCGCCCCGCTCCAGCACCTTCAAGCGCGTCGGCAGCGCCACCACGGGCGCTGCCTCCCCCAGGGCCGCCCGCAACTGGAAAGCCGTGATCCGGCGGCGCCAGCGGAAGGCGGCATGGTCCGCACCCCAGGCCTGGCCTCCATCGCGCAGCAACTCCGGCAAACGCGCCGGCGCCAGGGGCAAAGGGAACCGGGCCGCGAAGGCTGCGGGGCCATCAGTGAAGGCCTGGAGATAGGGCACCGCCTCGCCCCGCCAGGCCTCCTCGAAACCGGCGGCCACGCCGCCATTACTGGCGTGATACACGGCATGAATCGGCCGGCCGGCGGCGGCCAGCACCTGCCCTTGACTGGAGACGATCGCCTGCCGCACTTCGGCACCGGCCTGGCGCGGATCGCTGTACACCTGGCACTGGGTGTCGGCGCAGAGGTGGTAGCCATCGACCACAAAGCGGTGGCGATTGCGCACCGCCCAGGTGCGGGCCAGCACCGCCTGGGCGGCCAGGGCCGCCGGCGGGGCACCGGCACCGATCTCATGGGGCACGACTCCTTCCAGATAGCGCTCCAGCGGCACCTGCTCCACCAGGCTCCAGGTGCCATAGGCATCGGCCTGCAGCCGGAACGGGCCGGCGTAGGTACCTCCCTGCCACTGCAGACCCTGGGGCGCCTCGAGCCGCAGCGGTGCCGCCAGCTCAACGGTGCCCTGGGAGCGGCGCAGCTCCAGCACCAGCTGACTGGTCTCCGTACTGGTGACCAGCCGCACCGAATGGCCGCTCGGATCGGGGGCAGCGGGAGGCGCCCACACTTCCCAGTCGCCGGGTTTGGCAATCACCACGGCGGCCCCCTGGGCTCGCCAGCCACGGGCCACCTGTTTAGCGCTTTCGTAGCTGGGAAAGGGCCCCAGCACCCGCCTCTGGATCGTCAGCGGGGCCGCCAGGGAGCGCCGCCGCCAGTGCAGCAGCAGCTGGGGGGCCATGAAACGCTGACCCTGGGCATCGATCAAGGTGAGCGCCCCGCCCGCCGACTGCAACCGCAGCGGTGGAGCGGCAGCGGCATCACTGCTGCCGCCAGGACCAAGGCGAGCGGCCAGGGCCACCCAGAGCACCGGATCAGCAGGCTGCAGCGCCGCGGGAGGGGGCACCGGCCAATGCAGCGGGCCATGGGGGGCGGGAGAGTCCACGACCAGCGGCGGCGCGGGAAGGGCGGGGGGATCAGGGAGTGCCGCCGGACCCGGGCTGGCGGGGGGCAGCGAGGAAGCCCGGCAACCTCCCGCCAGCACCAACCCAGCCACCAGGCTGTGACAAGCGGCCTGGAGCAGCCGACCGGCGGAAATGAGGGGCAGGGAAGCGGGCATCGAAAGGGAAGCGGGCGACGGAGCGCAACAGGACGGAGCGCGGCAGGGGGGTTGGAAGAAGGATCCTCCGCGTCGTACTCTGCTTGTTTGTGCCTGCGCTGACCGAGATGCCGAAGCTCAAGACCCGCAAAGCGGCCGCCAAGCGGTTCAAGATCACCGGCAGCGGCAAGTTCATGCGCCGGCGTGCCTTCCACAACCACCTCCTCGATCACAAGAGCCCTAAGCGCAAGCGCTACCTGGGCACGATGGCGGTGGTCGATGATCGCGATCACGACAACGTCTCGCTGATGCTTCCCTACGCCTGAGCCCTTGGGCTCGAGGCCGGGACGGAAGTTTTCTGCGCCCCCACTCCGATTACCTGAAATTCCTGAGTTCCAGCCATGACTCGCGTCAAGAGGGGCAACGTCGCCCGCAAACGCCGTAACAAAATTCTGCGTCTGGCCCGGGGCTTCCGCGGTAGCAGCGGCAGCCTCTTCCGTACGGCCAATCAGCGGGTGATGAAGGCCCTCTGCAACGCCTACCGCGACCGTCGCCGGCGCAAGCGCGACTTCCGCCGCCTGTGGATCGCCCGGATCAATGCTGCGGCCCGCATGAATGGTGTGAGCTACAGCCGCCTGATCGGTGGCCTCAAGCGAGCCGACGTGCGCCTGAACCGCAAGATGCTCGCCCAGCTGGCCCTGGCAGATCCCGCCAGCTTCACCACCGTGGTCAACGCCGCCGGCTAACTGATCGGTCCCCCTGGCCCCAATGAACGACTTGCTGCCTCAGGCCTATTTAATCGGCCTGATCGTCCTGCTGGGCGGCGCCGCGTTTGTGGTGGCCCGCCAGATCCTGCGGGTCCGTCGCGACGAAACGGCATTGGCAAAGCTGGGAGGCGGGGGGAACAGCAGTGATCTGCCTAAGGATCCCGGCACCCTCTACGAACTGGCCTCGGTGCAGCTGCGCAAGCGGCTCTATGCCGAGGCCACCGATACCCTCAAGCAGGCTCTCAAGGCCGCCGAGCGTGATCCCGTCCCTGACGAAGCCAGGGCGCTGATGGAAAACGCCCTCGGCTTCACCCTGGCGGCCCAGAGCAAATATCCAGTGGCGATCCGCCATTACCGAGCCGCCCTGCGGGCCAAGCCCGAGTATCCGGTGGCTCTCAACAATCTTGCCTTCGCCCTCGAGAAGCAACTCAAGCCCGAGGATGCGCGGTCTATCTATGAACAAGCGCTGAAGCTGGAGCCCGACAACAAAACGGCCCGCAAGCGTCTCAAAACCCTGAATCGGCGCAGTGGCGTGATGGAGCCGCCAGACAGCGCTTCAGGCCGCGGCATCGGCCGTAGCAACAACAACGATCAAGGCAATAGCGATCAAGGCAGTAGCGATAAAGGCAGTGGCGACAAACAAGGCAGCAGCGATAAAGCAGCCTGATCACCTCCTTTTCTGAAGCTTG
>CAIZOZ010000506.1 GCA_903934745.1 uncultured cyanobacterium | reverse complement strand
TTTCCAGCTCCAGCACCAACTCGACCCCACCCCAGAACACACCCGACAACTCCGAGGCCTGATCAGCTTCCTCCTGGAATACGGCGAGTTCACCTGAGGGCGGCAGGTCGTGAACATGTCCCAGTCAAGGGGCGCCATTCGGCACCAAAGACCCAGGTCACTCATCCCGCCGGAACCTCCTGCAGGGTCCGAGCGAAGTCCATTCACATCCAGGCCTCGGCGCCCACCAGCGCCTGCCGCTGCACCCAGGCCCGTGCGAGGCGTTTACGGTTTTTGGCCCTCGGCACACCACATCTGGCGTAGCCGCCTTGGCAAGTACTGGTGTACTAGGGCTTGGGCGGTGAGGGCTTGGGCGGTGAGGGCTCGGCGTGGGTAGGGTTTTGGTCTTCGACCTTCAAGGCTGGATCACGCTCCTAGCCGGCGCGGTGATTGCCCTGATCACGCTGTTCACCTCCTACGGCCATGTCGACATCCCAGGTGTTGGAGCCATCCAGCTCAATCAGCAAGCAGGAGTACTACTCATCTTTGCCTCGCTGGCGACGTTGGCTGGCGATGTTGAACTGGCGACCCGTCGTCGACTACGAGCTGAGAGAGATCGAGTTCGATCGGAAAGAAATCGAATACAAGCTGAGAATGCAGCAGCTGCAGAGCGAAGAACAGCAGCGGCAGATCGCTCACGAGCAGAGGATGAAGCAGCTCAAGAGCGAGATCGCGCGGCTCGACGAGCTCAACTCCAAAATCGATACGCTCTTTTCCAGCTCCAGCACCAACTCGACCCCACACCAGAACACACCCGACAGCTCCGAGGCCTGATCGGCTTCCTGCTGGAATACGGCGAATTCACGTGAGGGCGGCAAGTCGTCCTGCAGGAACCGAGCGGAGCCCATCCAAATCCAGGCCTCGGCAGGCCGCCATCCGCTCCTGCGCCGAGCTGCTCAAACCCGGCGCACCCTGCTGCTCTACCTCTATGACGCCACAGGTAACTGCCCCCGCTGGTTCCGCTGGCTCTGGCACCTCTCCAACGCCGCCCGACTGCTGATCCGCCGCCTGCCGCCTCGGCCCAAGCAGCTCGTTACCGACCTGATCGCCCTCACCGTCTACTGGCCCCTCTCCCGCCTCGCCGCCATCGCTGAAGCGGCCGGCATGCCTGTGGGCTCCTTCCCCCTGAGCTATTACCGCCACTGCAGCTCCTACACCCTCCGCACCGACGCCCGCGATCGCTTCGGCACACCTTTGGAGCGGCGCTTCAGCCGCGCTCAGATTCGTGCCATGTGCAGCGCCGCTGGGTTGGTGGATCTGTGCTTTTCGACGCGGGCTCCCTATTGGTGTGTGGTGGGGGTTAAGGCGGGCTAAACCTTCACCATGCTTCCCTACCTGATCTCCTGGGGTGTCTTCCCCTCCGCTGGCCTCGGCAGCGCCCGCCGCATCGCAAGCTCTACCCTGCTGGCCCTCGGCCTCTTCCTCCCTCTGATGATCGGCCTGCGCGTGCAGGTGGGTGGCGATTGGGGAAGTTACATAGGTTTTGTAATCCGCTCTGAGGGTTTGCCATTCTCAGAGCTTTTCCTGGCTGATGAGCCCGGCTATGGCCTCCTCAACTCGATCGGCGCCAACTGGGGTGGTGGCGTCTACCTGGTGAACACAGTGTGCGGGCTGATCTTCTCGATCGGCCTGCTGCGCTTCTGCCGTGCCCAGCCCCGCCCCTGGTTGGACCTCACCCTGGCCTTTCCCTACCTCGTCACCGTGGTGGCGATGGGCTACTCGCGCCAGGGCGTGGCCATTGGCCTGGAGATGATCGCCCTGCTGGCCCTGCAGCGCGACCGGCTGCTCCAATACCTCGCCTGGATTGCCCTGGCGGCCACCTTTCACCGCACCGCCTTGGTGCTGTTGATCCTGCCCGCTGCCACCCTCTCGCCCAACCTGCGTTCCTGATCGTGTGGCTGCTTTTCGCCGGGCACTCCCAGTACTGGCTGCCCTACCGCAATCTGCTGCTGCCGTTCTGAGCTGCAATCTCCTCACGCCAGCTGGATGCGTTTGCCTAGCTGCTGGAAGTATTCAGCAGACCAGATAGCCAGGGGCTGGGGATCGGCGATGAAGCGCTCGATATCCACACGGGCATTGGCCACATCCAAACGGGCGATCCGCTCCGTGAGCAACATCTCCAAAGTGGCAGCTGTGAAGGGCTGATCCTGCGGCCAATCGCCGCTCTGGCGGGCCCGCTCCGCCAGATGCTCCAAGTGCAAGGGAATGCCCTGGCGCACGTACCACTCCAGATCAAACCAGTCGCGGCCCTTTACCCGTTGCTGCCACTGGCGAAACAGCACCGCATGCAGCTTGCCGGCAAACAGATCCGGCAAGCTGAAACACTTCACGTAGAAGGAATAGGGCTGCAGCAGCAGTAGCTCTTCCGTTCGGAAGCCAAGTGGGGGTTCGGTATCCACCTCCAGCTTGATCTTCAGCATGCGGTTGCCATCAATGGCCAGCTCCACAATCGTGGTATTGGTCTTCAGAAAGGCTGAAACTATGGCGGTTTGATTG
>CAIZOZ010000505.1 GCA_903934745.1 uncultured cyanobacterium | reverse complement strand
TCTTGTTGGCGTGGAAGCTGCAGTCATCTGAGCAGAGGGTGGTGCTTTGGCTGAGATTGCTTAAAATCGTCATTTAAGTCTTTCCTGCAGGGTATGGTTTATCTATGTGACCAGAGGATTGTTGGTCATATGGCCGGAGTTTGTTAGGCCTGCATTGAAGTGAAGCAGCTTGTTCTTTGCCTGGCTGGCTTGGTTGTGTCAATATTTGACACCGGCGGCCGAATCCCAGCTTGCTGCTCAGTCCTCATTGGCATCTGTGCGCTCTGGAGTGTCATTACGATCTCTGACGGAGTGCAGCTGGATTGCAAAGACTGGGGCCCCTGCATCGGTCAGCCCATCGTGTTCAGCCACGGCTGGCCCCTGAACTCCGATAGCTGGGAAAGCCAGATGATCTTCCTGGCCAGCCCTGGGATGGCAACGACATGGATCACTACGTCGATGACCTGGCCGCGGTGAACGAGACCCTCCAGCTGAAAAAGGTCGTACTGGTGGGCTTCTCCACCGGTGGCGGTGAGGTGGCGCGTTACGTCGCTCAGCTTGACATGGACATCGCTGCGGGGCCGTTCTTCGGTTTCAACAGCCTGGGTGTGAAGGTATCGCAAGGCTTGATCGACCACTGGTGGCTGCAGGGCAGCATGCTGCCCGGTTACAAGAACACTTTCGACTCGATCAAGGCGTTCTCCGCGTCTGATATGACCGAGGATCTCAAGATGATCGATCGACCAACCTTGATTGTCCACGGCGATGATGATCAGATCGTACCCATCGACACTTCGGTCATCGCCTCGGTGAAGTTGGTCAAAGGTGCGCAACTTCATCGTCTGCCCCGGAGCACCCCACGGACTGACCGATACGCACAAGGATCGGCTGAATATTGATCTTCTGGCCTTCATTCGCCAGTCATTGTTGCAGCGGCAGGTTGGGGCCAATTCATCTGGCCTCATTCCCCACTGGTGCATAGCAAAAGAAAGCCCCACCAATTTGGCGGGGCTTCTGGACGAGCTTGGAACAAGCCGTTGGTTGGGATTCAGCCCAACCCTTTCGCCGTCGCCACCACGTTCTCCACCGTGAAACCGAACTTCTCCAGGCACAGGGGACCCGGAGCGGAAGCGCCGAAGCGGTCGATCGAGATCGTGGCGCCGTCGAAGCCGGAGTACTTGTGCCAGCCGAAGGAGCCGGAGGCCTCAACGACGACGCGCTTGCGCACGCTGGCGGGCAGGACGGATTCGCGGTACGCGGCGTCCTGCTCTTCGAACAGTTCCACACAGGGCATCGACACCACCCGCACATTGCGACCTTCAGCCTTGAGCAGGGCGGCGGCCTTGACGCAGAGGTCAAGCTCGGTGCCGGTGCCGATCAGGATCAGGTCCGGGGTGCCATTCGAGTCTTCGAGGATGTAGCCACCCTTGGCCACATGGGCGGCGGCGGAGCCGGCCTGATTCACCATCGCCTGGCGGCTGAGGGCCAGCACGGTGGGGCGCTTGCGGTTGTTGACGGCCACCTGGTAGGCGCCGACGGTTTCGTTGCCGTCGCCGGGGCGCATCACCAGCAGGTTGGGGATGGCGCGCAGGTTGGCCAGGGTTTCCACCGGCTGGTGGGTGGGGCCGTCTTCACCCAGGCCGATTGAATCGTGGGTGAGCACGTAGATCACACCCAGCTCGCTCAGGGCCGAGAGGCGCATGGCACCGATCATGTAGCCGGCGAATACCAGGAAGGTGCCGCCGTAGGGGATCAGGCCGCTGCCGTGATAAGCGATGCCGTTGAGGATCGCCGCCATGGCGTGCTCACGCACACCGAAGTGCAGGTAGCGATTGGCTTCGGCTCCCTTCTGGAAGCTCTTCTCTCCCTTGATGTCGGTGAGATTGGAGTGGGTGAGGTCGGCGGAGCCGCCGATCAGCTCCGGCAGGCTGGGGCCGAAGGCATTGAGGGCGTTATAGGAATGCTGACGGGTGGCCAGGCCCTTGTCTTCGGGTGTGAAGCTGGCCAGGTTGGCATCCCAGCCCTGGGGCAGCTCGCCGCGCAGCAGGCGCTCGAATTCGGCGGCCTCGGCGGGGTACTGATTGCGGTAGCTGGCCAGGGTGGTGTCCCAGGCGGCTTCGGCGGCAGCACCGCGCCCGATCGCCTGACGCCAGTGGTCGTAGGCCTCGGTGGGCACTTCGAAAGCCCCGTAGCTCCAGTCGAGCGCCTTGCGGGTGAGCTCGGCTTCATCGGCCCCCAGGGCGGCGCCGTGCACGCCGGCGGTGTTGGCCTTGTTGGGGGAGCCGTAGCCGATCGTGGTGGTGACCTTGATCAGGCTGGGTTTGTCGGTGACGGCCTTGGCGGCTTCGATCGCCTTGGTGATCGCGTCCACATCGGTGTTGCCATCGGCCACATGTTGCACATGCCAGCCGTAGGCCTCATAGCGCTTGAGCACGTCCTCGGTGAAGGACACGGCCGTGTTGCCGTCGATGGTGATGTGGTTGTCGTCGTACAGGGCGATCAGCTTGCCCAGACCCAGGTGGCCGGCCAGGGAGGCCGCCTCTGAGGACACGCCTTCCTGGTTACAGCCATCACCCATCAGCACATAGGTGTAGTGATCCACCAGGGTGGCGCCGGGGCGGTTGAACTTCGCTGCCAGGTGCGCTTCGGCGATCGCCAGACCGACGGCATTGGAGATGCCCTGGCCGAGCGGGCCGGTGGTGACTTCGACGCCCGGAGTTTCGAAAGTTTCGGGGTGTCCCGGCGTGCGCGATTCCCACTGGCGGAACTGCTTGATGTCTTCAATCGTGACGCTGTCGTAGCCGCTCAGGTGCAGCAAGGCGTAGAGCAGCATGCAGCCGTGGCCGGCCGAGAGCACGAAGCGGTCGCGGTTGAACCATTTCGGGTTCTTGGGGTTGTGGCGCAGCACCTTGTCCCAGAGGGAAAAGGCCATCGGAGCGCAGCCCATCGGCAGCCCCGGGTGACCGGAGTTCGACTTGTTGATCGCGTCGACCGCCAGGAAGCGGATGCTGTTGATGCACAGGCTTTGGACGGACGTGGAGGGGGCGACGACCATGGCTGGGCTTGGCTAAGGGGTAAGGGTGCTGGGATTCCAGGGGATGGGGCGGATCTCGGCGCGGGGCGCCGCGATTTCAGGTCATCCGACGGAAGGCAAGGCAGACGTTGTGGCCGCCGAACCCGAAGGAGTTGGAGAGCACCACGTTCACGCGGTGTTCCCGGGCCTCATTGGGCACGACATCCAGATCACAGGCCGGATCGGGATTGTTGTAGTTGATCGTAGGTGGTACGAGGTTGTGGCCAATCGCCAATACCGCCGCCACGGCTTCGATGCCGCCGCTGCCGCCGAGCAGGTGCCCGGTCATTGACTTGGTGGAGCTGACCGGGATGCGATAGGCGTGATCCCCGAGCGCCGATTTGATCGCGGCGGTTTCGTTGCTGTCGTTGGCCTGGGTGCTGGTGCCGTGGGCGTTGACATAGTCCACGGCCTCCGGCTCGATCCGTGCATCGACCAGGGCCAGGCGCATCGCTTCGGCACCGCCCACCCCGCCGGGGGATGGCGAGGTGATGTGGTGGGCATCGCAGGTGGTGCCATAGCCAACGATCTCAGCCAGGATCGTGGCGCCGCGAGCCTGCGCATGCTCCAGGCTCTCGATCACGATCACGCCGGCGCCCTCGCCGATTACGAAGCCGTTGCGCTCGGCATCGAAGGGGCGGCTGGCGGTGGCCGGGTCGTCGTTGCGGAAGGACAGAGCTTTGGCACTGGCGAAGCCAGCCACGCCCAGCGGCGTGATTGCCGATTCGGCGCCGCCGCAGACCATCACATCGGCTAGGCCGAGCTGGATCTGGCGGTAGGCATCGCCGATGGCGTTGGAGCCGGCGGCGCAGGCGGTGGCGACGGCGCTGCTCGGTCCCTTGGCGCCGAGGGCGATCGCCGTCAGGCCCGTGGCCATGTTCGGGATCATCATCGGCACGCAGAACGGGCTGACCCGATCGGGACCGCGGTCGGCCAGCACATGGGCCTGGGTTTCCATCATCAGCAAGCCGCCAACGCCGGAGCCGATCGCCACGCCCACCCGCTGCTGATTGCTGGCATCAATCGTGAGGCCGGCAGCAGCCACGGCCTGCTTGGCGGCAACCACGCCGAACTGGCAGAAGCGGTCCCAGCGCTTGGCCTCTTTCGGCTCCAGCCAACCGGCTGGGTTGAAGCCCTTCACCTCCGCCGCAAAGCGGCAGGCATGGCGCGCCGCATCGAACAGGGTGATCGGAGCCACGCCATTGCGCCCTCCACTCAACCCTTCCCAATAGGTGTCGACATCGTTGCCGATCGGTGTGACCGCGCCCAGGCCAGTAACGACGACGCGGCGGAGTCCCTCCACCATGGGCGCCTCAGGCCTGCTTTTCTAGGATGTACTTGACGGCATCCCCGACGGTGATGATGCCTTCGGCAGACTCATCGGGAATCTCGATGTCGAAGGCCTCCTCAAGGGCCATCACCAGCTCAACAGTGTCGAGGGAGTCAGCGCCGAGATCATTCTGGAAGTTGGATTCCGGCTTGACTTCACCCGCATCGACGCTGAGCTGCTCGGCAACGATCGAGCGCACTTTCTCGAAGATCGCTTCCTGGGACATGGCCGCTTTGTCAGAGGCCGCATCCTACGGGTCCGCCCTGACCGCCCCCTGCCCTTGGCAACGACGGCCTGGGGCGTATGAACAAGGGTGACGGGCTGGCGGCGGCTGGGTTGGCCTACCGGCCGCCTTGGGTACCTTGGGCACCACGCCGTGCGCGTTCACGCACCACGTCACTCAAACGAGGACCATGTCCCACGCCGTCAAGATCTACGACACCTGCATCGGCTGCACGCAGTGTGTCCGCGCCTGCCCCCTCGATGTGCTCGAGATGGTGCCCTGGGATGGTTGCAAGGCCGGACAGATTGCCTCTTCCCCTCGCACGGAAGATTGCGTGGGCTGCAAGCGCTGCGAAACCGCCTGCCCCACCGATTTCCTCAGCATCCGTGTGTATCTCGGCGACGAGACCAGTCGCTCCATGGGTCTGTCCTACTGAGCGCCCGGCTGCCCTTGGCCCGCGGCGGTGCCGCTGGTGTGGGGCTCCCATAAGCTCAGGCCCGGCCCTTGCCGGGCTTTTTTGTGGCCTCCCTCCGCTGACCCGTCCTTATGTGCGGCATCGTTGCCCTGATCGGTTCGCGCGAGGCGGCGCCCCAGCTGCTGGAGGGCTTGCGCCAGCTCGAATATCGCGGCTACGACTCGGCCGGTATCGCCACGGTTGATGCCGAGGGGCTCCATTGCCTCAAGGCGGAAGGCAAGCTCGTCAACCTCACGGCTCGTTATGAGGCCCAGGGGGCTCCGGGGCACTGCGGCATCGGCCATACGCGCTGGGCCACCCATGGCAAGCCGGAGGAGCGCAATGCCCACCCCCATCTCGACGGCAGTGGCCGGCTGGCGGTGGTTCAGAACGGCATCATCGAGAACCACCGCAGCCTGCGCGAGGAGCTCCAGGCGGGGGGGGTGTCGTTTCGTAGCGACACCGACACCGAGGTGATCCCCCACCTGCTGGCCCGTCGCCTCGAGCAGTTGGGCGCTGAGGGGCTTCGAGCCGATGGGCCCCTGTTGTTGCGGGCTGTGCAGGAGGTGCTGCCGCTGCTGCACGGCGCCTATGCCCTGGCGGTGGTCTGGGCGGAGGTGCCCGGGGCTCTGGTGGTGGCCCGCCGCCAGGCGCCGCTGCTGATCGGCCTGGGTGAGGGCGAGTTTCTCTGCGCCAGCGACACGCCGGCCCTGGCCGGCTTCACCCGCACAATCCTGCCGTTGGAGGACGGCGAGGTGGCCTTGCTGACGCCCCTCGGCATTGAGCTCTATGGCGGCGATGGCCTGCGGGTGCAGCGCACTCCGAGCCTGCTGAGCGGCACCGAGCACGTGGTGGACAAGCGCAGCTTCCGCCACTTCATGCTCAAAGAGATTCACGAGCAGCCGGAAACGGCGGCCCTGTGGGTGGCCCGCCATCTGCCGGAGCTGCGCTCGCCGGATTCCCCTGATCTGCCTTCTGCGGAGGGCCTGGCGCTGGTGGCTCTGCCTCTTGATGAGGCGGTGTTCGAAGGGGTGGAGCGGATTCAGATTCTCGCTTGCGGCACCAGCCGCCATGCGGCCTTGGTGGGCGCCTACCTGCTGGAACAGCTGGCGGGCATCCCCACCAACGTTTTTTATGCCAGTGAGTTCCGCTACGCGCCGCCGCCGCTGGTGCCCCACATGCTCACCATCGGTGTCACCCAGTCGGGCGAAACCGCCGACACCCTGGCGGCGCTGGCGATGGAGCAGGAGCGGCGCCAGTTGCTGGCGGATCCGGCCTTCGCCTCCCGCTCGCTGGGCATCACCAACCGGCCCGAGAGCTCCCTCGGCCGGCTCGTGCCCCACATCCTCGACATCGGCGCCGGCATTGAGGTGGGGGTGGCGGCCACCAAGACCTTCCTGGGTCAATTGCTGGCGTTCTATGGACTGGCCCTGGCCTTCGCCGAGCGGCGCGGCCATCGGCCCGGCGGGCCGGACCCGGCGCGGCTGCGGGCCCTGGTGGAGCAGCTGCGGCTGGTGCCGGCCCTGTTGCAGACCCTGGTGGAGGACCACGATCGTCGCTGCGCTGAGCTGGCCCACCTGTTTGCCGACACCCAGGATGTGATCTTCCTGGGGCGGGGCATCAACTACCCGATCGCCATGGAGGGGGCCCTCAAACTCAAGGAGATCAGCTACATCCATGCTGAGGGCTATCCGGCCGGCGAGATGAAGCACGGGCCCATCGCCCTGCTTGATGCCCGGGTGCCGGTGGTGTCGATCGCGATGCCGGGCACGGTGTTTGAGAAGGTGCTCTCCAACGCCCAGGAGGCCAAGGCCCGCGATGCCCAGTTGATCGGCGTGGCGCCCAAAGGACCGGATACGGAGCTGTTTGACGTGCTGCTGCCTGTGCCGGCGGTGGATGAACTGCTCAGCCCCCTGCTGACGGTGATTCCGATGCAACTGCTCAGTTATCACATCGCTGCCCATCGGGGCCTGGATGTGGATCAGCCCCGCAACCTGGCCAAGAGCGTCACGGTGGAGTGAAGGGGGGCGGGCTTCAGCCGGGCGTGCTGGCCAGGCGGTCGCTGCGGCCATAGCGGTCTTCGAAGCGCACGATGTCGTCCTCGCCGAGGTAGGGGCCGCTCTGCACCTCGATCAACTCGACCGGAATCTTGCCCGGGTTGCTGAGGCGGTGCTTGGAGCCCAGCGGGATGTAGGTGCTCTGGTTCTCCCCCACCAGCTCCTCGACGCCGTCCTTTTCGACCACGGCGGTGCCTTTCACCACGATCCAGTGCTCGGCGCGGTGATGGTGCATCTGCAGTGACAGGCAGCCGCCGGGGTTGACGACGATCTTCTTCACCTGCCAGCGATCGCCTTCGGTGATGCCGTCGTAGGAGCCCCAGGGGCGGTAAATGCGCCGGTGGGCCTTGCTTTCGGGGGCACCGGCCCGCTCCAGCAGGTTCACGATCGTCTTGACATCCTGGGCGCGGTCGCGCTGGGCCACCAGCACCACGTCGTCGGTTTCGACCACCACCAGATCCTCCACCCCCAGGCCCACCACCAGGCGGTGCTCGCTGCGCAGGTAGCAGTTGCGGCTGTCCTCGCTGATCACGCGGCCGCGCAGCACGTTGCCATTGCCGTCCTGATCGGCGGTTTCCCATAGGGCACTCCAGCTGCCCACATCACTCCAGCCGGCATCCAGCGGCAACACCGCGCCGCGGTCGGTCTTCTCCATCACGGCCACGTCGATGGCGACGCTGGGGCAGTTGGCGAAGGCTTCGCGCTCCAGTCGCAGGAACTCCAGATCAGCGCCATCGTGTTCGAGGGCGCTGCGGCAGGCGCTCACCACCGCCGGCGCCAGGCGCTCCAGCTCGGCCAGGATGGCGCTGCAGCGGAACAGGAACATGCCGCTGTTCCAGGTGAAGCGGCCGTTGGCCAGGAACTGCTCGGCCGTGGCCCGATCAGGCTTTTCGACAAAGCGGACGATCGGGATCGGCGCCTGCAGCGACGGCTGGTCAGCGGTCCCACCGCTGGCCAGGTCGTGGGCGGCTTCGATGTAGCCGTAGCCGGTTTCCGGGGCGGTGGGCACGATGCCGAAGGTCACCAGCTGGCCGGCTTCGGCCGCCGCCATGCCGGCCTCCACCGTGGCCCGAAAGCGCTCGGCATCGCGGATCACATGGTCGGCGGCGAGCACCAGCAGCAGCGGATCGGCACCGCGGGCGCTGGCCTGCAGGGCGGCTACCGCCACCGCCGGCGCCGTGTTACGGCCGATCGGTTCCAGCAGGATCGCCGCCGGATCGACGCCGATCTGGCGCATCTGTTCGGCGACGATGAAGCGGTGATCCTCGTTGCAGATCAGCAGGGGCGGCGCCAGCCGCGCCAGGCCGCTGAGCCGCAGCTGGGTTTGCTGCAGCAGGGTGTCTTCACCGCTGCCGGCCAGCGGCCAGTACTGCTTGGGATAGGAGGCCCGCGACAGCGGCCACAGACGGGTGCCGGTGCCGCCGCAGAGGATCACCGGTATGAGGGGAGCTTGCGTCGGAGGTTGGGTCATCGTCGCTGTCGCCGACCCGTTATGGGCGCTGGTTCCAACCATTCAACCGGACCTGGGCTGTCCCTGACCGTTCAGAGGTCCAGCAGGCCGGGCGGAGGCGTGAGGCCGATCCAGCCCTCGTTCAGCTTCACCACGGGCACGATCGCGTTCACAAATGGAATCAGCAGCGGGGCTGGGGCCGGCTCGCCTGGCCGCTCGATCTCCAGCAGGTCGTTGCCGGCGTGGAGCAGGTTGCTCACCCGGCCGATCAGGGCACCGGGGCGTCCATCGGGCTCGAGCAGGCGAGCTTCCAGGCCCACCAGGTCCAGCAGGTGAAACTCGCCCGGTTGCAGGGGCAGGCGGTCATTGGCGGCCACCAGCAGCTGCTGGCCCACCAGGGCCTCAGCGGCCTCGCGGCTGTTGATCCCGGCCAGCTGCACCACGAACAATTCCTTGCCCGGCAGCTGGCGGCCGTTCAGCAGCTCCACCACCTGGGGCGGCTGGGACGGTTGGCCCTGCAGCCAGCGACGGCCGGGCCGGGTGAAGCGCTGGGGGAAGTCACTCATCGGCAGCACCCGCAGCTCACCGCGCAGCCCCTGGGCGGCCACGAGCTTGCCGACGGCCATCAGCTCGGGCGGGGTGGCGTCGGCTTGTGGTGGGGTGTTGGCAGAGCTGTCTGGTGGAGTGTTGGGCAAGGTGGTTCGGGGGCTTCCTGAAGGGATGGGTGCGCCGGCGGGGACGGGGGCGGCCGGGGGAGGCCCGCCGGCGGAGATGCGGCGGGAGTCCGCTGGGAGCGCAGATCGGCGGCGTGATTGTGCGTCCGGGCCTGGTACCAGGTTGCCAGCAGGCCGGCGAGCGCCAGCGGCCGCTGGGTCGGGCCGGCTCGCACTGCGGCCGGGCCAAACGGACCGCCCGACCGGTGCTGCTGTCTCCGATAATGACGCCAGCGTTCAGTCCCGCCCGCGGCGGTTTGCGATGGCCAGCCTGCCGATCCTGCCTGGCTCCACCGTGGTGGTGCGTGATCAGAGCTCCATCTACAACGGCTACAAGGGCTTCGTGCAGCGCATCAGCGGTTCGAAGGCCGCCGTGCTGTTCGAAGGCGGCAACTGGGACAAGCTGGTGACGATGCCGCTCATCACCCTGGAGCAGGTCTGATCCGGACCCGACCAAACTTCAGGGTTCAGCGGCTGCTTCAGCTCCCTGGCCCGGCGGCAGATTATCCAGGGCCATCCGGGCTGCCTCCTGTTCGGCTTCGCGTCGGGAGCCACCCCAGCCTTGCCCGAGTTCCTGCTCCGCCAGGGACACCACACAGTGAAAGCGGCGTGGATCGCCATGGCTGCGGCTGCGTTCTTCGCCCTGGTAGCGGGGCAGCCCGCGGCCCTGGGCCTGACTCCATTCCTGCAGGGCTGATTTCCAGTTGTGGCGATGGGGATCGGCCAGCAGCTCCTGGCAACTTGCCTGCCAGTGGGGCGTGAGCCAGTGCTCCACCGGCTCCAGGCCGCCCTGGGGGCCGCCCCAGGCCACGTAGATCCCACCGATCAGGGCCTCGCAGGTTTCGGCCAGCACCGTGGCGCGGCCGGCCCGATCCCCGGCGGCGGCCGCACCCAGATGCAGCATCGGTTCGAGGGCGATGCGCTCGGCCAGCTCTGAGAGCCAGCGATCACTCACCAGCTGGGCGCGCAGGCTGGAGCGCTGGCCCACGCCCAGGCGGCGGTAGCGGCGGGCCAGAAATTCAGAAGCGGCCAGGCGCAGCACCGCATCGCCGAGAAACTCCAGCTGTTCGTGGTTGCGGCCCAGGCCGGCGGAGCTGTGGCTGAGAGCCTCCTCGATCGGTGCCAGGGCGGTGGCGTTGTCACCGGGGCCGCCTCGGGCGGCGGGATCCAGCCCAAGGCTGGTGAGGAAGGCGATCAGGAGCTGGCGGCGCTCCGGGGTCATGGGGCGGTGGGGGATGGAGCTGGAAATGGGGTGAAAGCAGGACGTAAGCCGGGTTCTGTTCTCCGCCACATCCGGCCCGAAGGCCGAGGTGACGGGGGCGATCATCTGTCTGGGACCGCCGTTACCGACGGCCTCGAGCGGCTCGCTTGAATCGGGACGGGGAAGTCGGCCAACCGTTGTCCCTGGGCCTTGCTCCCAGCCGGGGTTTACCGAGCCGGCACCTCTCGATGCCGCTGGTGCGCTCTTACCGCACCCTTGCACCCTTACCTGTGCCCCCGAGGGGGCCATCGGCGGTGTGTTTCTGTGGCACTGTCCTCACGGTCACCCGCACCGGGCGTTACCCGGCAAGCCTGGCCGTTGGGGAGCCCGGACTTTCCTCAACCGGACCCGGAGATCAGCCCGAGGGCCGAATCCGCTCCGATTGCGATCACCTCGCCTGCTTTCGGGCTTCAGGCTAGAACCTGCCCGTGCCGAAGCTTCCGTGCCGCCAGTGGGCGCAGGCCAGGCCCCGGTGGCCGCTTTGCCCAGAGCTGAACCTGCCGATCTATCGTCGGCCTTGCTCTTGGCCTTTGGCCGATGGGCTCGGGGGCTGTAGCTCAGCCGGATAGAGCGACGGTTTCCTAAACCGTAGGTCGTGGGTTCGAGTCCCGCCAGCCCCGTTCCCGTCAGAACCAGGTCGCGTTGAGCGTTGAGACCAGCCGCCGCTGTGGCTCGGCGGCCACCTGAGGGCTTCAGCCGGTGGTGCAGGCCCGATCGGCGCGCAGCGGCCTTGGCTTGGCAATCATGGTTTTCCCCTGGCTCAAGGGGGCGACTCGTCCGCCTGGCGCAGGGCGGGCATGTAAGGAATCTTGCCTCGCGCACAGGCTTCCACCTGGAAGGCCAGCGGCAGCGTACGGATGTCGAGGATGAAGCCATCCACCTCGAGCATCCAGGCCATCGGCGAATTGTCCAGCCCATGTTGCCGCCACTCTGGGTGGTGGGTTCGGCTCGATCCGTGCCGGGGTTCCGGTTGGGGTCATGGCCGGTTCGGGGCGCAAAGGCGCTACCACTGGCGCCTTTCTCAAAACGGACTCCGCGGCTAGCGTGGCGCCAGGTTTCCGCGATCGGATGAGCCAGCTCCACGATCTGCGGCTGCGGCTGCTGGTGCAACAGGAAAGCGAGCGCATCGCCGACAGCCAGCTCGAGGAGCTGGATCTCTCGGTGGTGCAGGCCCGCTGCCTCTGCTGGCTGGCCCTGCTGGCCGAAGCGCATGAGGATCAGGCCAGCGACGCCGAACGCCAGGGCGAGGTGGAGCAGGCCATGGGCTGGTTCGCCGATTCGATGCGGCTACGTGATGTGATCCACGTGGTGAGCTCGATCGAAATCCCCTTGCCGGCCGCCTTCGACAAGGATGAACCTGGCGGTGATCCGCTCGGCGGCGACCCTTCCCACCAGGGGCCATGGGCCGCCTGAGCCTGAGGCGGTGTCAACCTCGGGTTGGGCCAGGTGCGGCCTTGGCTGTGCCCGGCCACTGCTGGCTGCCGCGCAATGCCATGATGGGGTTTGATGAGCAACTAGGGATTCGGTGCCTGAAGAGCCCTGCCAATGCCCTGACTGCCAGCGCTTCTATCGGGAACACGACCGATTGATCCGCGAAAACCCCAGCCTGCGG
>CAIZOZ010000504.1 GCA_903934745.1 uncultured cyanobacterium | reverse complement strand
CGGCCGAGCTGCTGCAGCCAGCTCCGCCGCAGGCACCGCAGGGCAGCACGGCCAGGGTGTCGCTCGGCGTCGGAGCGCCGCCAGCCGCCGATCTCGGCGCTGCCGCGCCGCCAACAGTTTCACCGCAAGCAGCGGCGATGCGGCCGGGCGAACCGGCGGCCACAGCCGCACCGCTGGCGCTGGATCCCCTGCTGCAGCTGCTCGCCGAGGCCGATCCCGGCCCTTGGATTGTGTCGGCCCATCCCGAGCCGGCCCTGGCCCTGTTGCGCCTCACCCTCGGACCAGCCTTCGCCGAGCTGCCGGCAGCCAGCCGCCGCCAGTGGGTGGATCGCTGGTGCCAGAAGGCCCAGGAGCTCGGTTATGAACGCTTCGAGCTGGTGGATGAACAGCAGCGCCCCCTGGGCCGTAAAGCCCTGGTGGGATCCGGCATGATCCTGCTCGATCCCGTGCCCAAGGTGTGATGGCTGTGCGCCTCGATCTGTTGCTGGCGCTCTGGGGTGAGCCCTGGGGGCCCTTGCCTGATGCCATCGCTGGCGAACCGATCCAGGCCATCAGCACCGACAGCCGCGGCGATCTCAAGGGCGCGCTGTTTGTGCCGCTGGTGGGGGAACGCTTCGATGGCCATCGCTTTCTGGAGCCGGCCCTGGCCCAGGCGGCGGCGGCCGTGGTCGAGCGCGATCGGCTTGAACCCGCAGCGGTTCAGGCCCTGGCCGAGCGCCTGGGCCGGCCGATCTGGCCCGTGGGCGACACCCTGCTGGCCTATCAGCAGCTCGCCGGCCTCTGGCGTCAGGCTCTCGCTGCGCCGGTGGTGGCCGTGACCGGCTCAGCCGGCAAGACCACCACCCGGGAGCTGATCCGCGCCGCCCTGGCCCCGCTGGGGCCAGTGGTGGCCAGCAGCGGCAATGACAACAACGACATCGGCGTGCCCCTGACCCTGAGCAAAGCCGGGGAAAGCACGGCCGCACTGGTGGTGGAAATGGGCATGCGGGGCCTGGGCGAGATCGACCGGCTCAGCCGCTGCGCCCAGCCCGATCTGGCGGTGATCACCAACATCGGCACCGCCCACATCGGTCGCCTCGGCAGCCGCGAGGCGATCGCCCAGGCCAAATGCGAAATCACAGCAGCGCTGAGGGCTGATGGTCTGGTGGTGATCCCGGCCGGCGATCCGCTGCTGGAGCGGGCCCTGGCTGCGGTCTGGAGCGGACGGGTGCGGCGGGTCGCTCTGGCGGATGAGCTCGCGGGCTTTGATTCTTCCCTGCCGCCTGCCGATCTGATCGGCACCCTGGAGGGTCCGGGGGATGGGGTGGTGGCTGGCCCTGGCGCTGATCCCGTGGCCTCCGCCTGCAACCAGCCCCGGTTGCGCCTGCAGGATGGCAACGTGCTGCAGCTGCCCCTTGAGGGCCGGCACAACGCCCGCAATCTGTTGCTGGCTGTCGCAGTGGCCGAGGAGCTGGGGGTACGCCGCCAGGCGCTGCATGCCCTGGAGGTGGCGGTGCCCGGTGGTCGCAGCCGCCGGCTCAGGATTGGCGGCATCGAGGTGCTCGACGAGACCTACAACGCCTCCCCCGAAGCGATGCTGGCGGCCCTGGAGCTGTTGGCTGACACCGCAACTGACGTCACCCCCACCCCCGACGGCGGCAGTGCACCACCGCACCGCCGTTACGCCGTGCTCGGCACCATGCTCGAGCTGGGAGATCAAAGCCTGGCGCTGCATCGGCAGGTGGCTGTAAGGGCCCGGGAGCTGGGCCTTGATGGACTGGTGATCGTGGCGCCAGGGGACGAAGGCGACGCCATGCTGGCGGGCGCTGCCGGCCTGGCGCGGCTGGTGCGGGTGGACACCCCCGCCGAGGCCACCGAACCGCTGGCGGACTGGCTGGCACCGGGGGATCTGCTGCTGCTCAAGGCCAGCCGTGGCGTCGCTCTGGAGCAACTGCTGCCCTTGCTGGCGGCGGCCTTGGCTTGAGCGGCGCAGGGCCAGCCCTCAGCCCCGTCTGTCCTTCACCACCTGCCGCGCCCGACCGAAGGCCAGGGCACCGGCGGGCACGTCGTCGGTGAGGGTGGAGCCGGCCGCCACGGTGACGTTCTCGCCCAGGCGAATCGGGGCCACCAGGGTGGAGTTGGCGCCGGTCTTGCTGCCGGCACCGATGGCGGTGCGGTGTTTGCGCACGCCGTCGTAGTTGGCCGTGATGGTGCCGGCACCGACGTTGACACCGGCGCCGAGATCGGCATCGCCGAGGTAGCTGAGGTGATTGGCCTTGACACCTGCTCCCAGCCGGCTGTTCTTGACTTCGACGAAGTTGCCGATGCGGCTGCCGGCGCCGAGCTGGGCGCCGGCGCGCAGCTGGGCGTAGGGGCCGATCACACAGTTCTGTTCCACCTCCACATCCCTGAGCACCGAATAGAGCACCTCCACACCCGTCTCCAGACGGCTGTTCTCGATCAGGCTGCCGGGGCCGATGCGGCAGCCCGCAGCGATGGTGTTCACACCGCGGAAATGGCACTGGGGTTCCACTACCACATCGCGGCCGAAGCGGGTGCCTTCGCTGAGGGTGCAGCTGAGCGGGTCAGTGAAGCTCACCCCTTCGGCCATCCAGTGACGCCGCAGCCGCTCCTGCAGCACCGCTTCGCACTGGGCCAGCTGCAGCCGGTCGTTGATGCCGTTGATCTCATCGGCATCGGCCACCTCCAGGTGCATGGCCGGGCTGAGCATGGCGATGGTGTCGGTGAGATAGAGCTCCCCCTGGTCGTTATCGCTGGCCAGCCGTGGCAACACCGCCGCCAGCTGCGGCCAGTCGAAGCAGTAGATGCCGGCGTTGGTGAGATTGTTGAGGCGCTGCTCCGCGGAGCAATCGCGGTGCTCAATGATGGCGCTCACCGCCCCGTTGGCAGCGGCAACCACCCGCCCGTAGCCGCTGGGATCGCTCAGGCGGGCACTGAGCAGGGTGACAGCGGCGCCGCTGCGCCGGTGCTGCTCCAGCAGCTGCTCGAGGGTTTCGGGGCGCAGCAGCGGCACGTCGCCGTTGAGCACCAGCAGCTGGCCCTTGAAGCCCTGCAGGGGCTCCAGCAGTTGTTGCACGGCATGGCCGGTGCCGTGCTGGGGTTGTTGCAGCACGAACTCCAGCCCGTGGTGGGCCGCCAGGGTGCTCTCGACCCGCTCAGCCTGATGGCCGACGATCAGCAGCCGGCGCTCGGGATGGAGGTGCTCGCAACTGGCCAGCACCCGCTCCACCAGGGTGGAGCCAGCCAGGGGCTGCAGCACCTTGGGCAGGTCGCTTTTCATCCGGGTTCCCTTTCCGGCAGCCAGAACGGCAACGGCGAGCATCGGCGGGCGGAACGGCTGGGGCGGAATCTACCGGGGCCGATCGGCCTGTCCCGGACCCATGGGTCCGGGACCCTGCGGCCCGTGGTGGCGCGCCAGGCCCCAACGGCGTTGCCACTGACTGCCGGGTTCGGCGGCGCTGAGGTGCTGATCCCGCTGCCGCCGCGCCAGGAGCTCGGCGGCGGTGCCGTTGCGCGCTGGATCCCGGTAAGGCTCGCCGGCCCGGCAGGCCAGGTGCTCCAGCTCCATTGGGCTGAGCGGCCGCAGCACGCCGCCCAACGGCAGCGCACTGGGACTGGCCACGGTGCCGGCACTCCAGGCCGACGGCGGTGGGCCGGTTGGCACGCCCATGCTCTCGCCCGTGGTGTCGCCCGAGGTTGTGGCCAGCCCTGGGGCTGGTGTGGTGTCGGGGCTGGTGATCGCCGCCAGCTGCAGGTTGCAGAGCCCCAGGGCCCGGCGCACCGCGGCCGCCGAGCAATAGGTGAGCAGCCGGCCCTGGGGGGCCAGCAGAGCGGCCAGATCCGCCAGAAACTCCAGCGACCAGAGCTGGGGACAGTGGCGCGGCGAGAAGGCATCGAGCAGCACCAGGTCGCAGCGGCCGCCGAGACGGTGCCGCAACTCCGGCAGCCGGGTGCGGCCCTCGCCCCAGAGCAGCCGTTCGCTGCTGGTGAGCGTTTCCAGCTGCTGCAACACAACCCCGGGCCATTGCTGGCGGAAGCCCCCATCGGCCAGGGCCAGTTGCAGGGGCAGGGGATCCAGCTCCAGCCCCCACCAGTCCAGGCTGAGATCGCGCTCCAGACAGGCCTGCAGCAGAGCCGCCGTGTTCGTGCCGGTCCCCACTGCCACCTCCAGCACCCGCAGGCGGCTGCCAGGGGGAAGGCGCTCCAGCTGGGCCGGCGCCACGAACACCCGGCGGGCCTCGGCCAGGGCACCATCGGCGCAGTGGAAACTTTCGCCGAACTCCGGGCTGTAGAGGCTGAAACTGCCGTCGCGGCTGCGGTGCGGCTTGATCGCGGCCACAGTTGCGGGCGCTGGAGCTGGCGACGACAGCAGCGATGGACCGGGTGCGGCCGCACCGGCCTGGCTGGGACTCGGCCCTTCGAGAAGACCCAAGGTTCAGGCCCGCAGCCGTGCCAGGTCCACCCAGAAGCCCGGATAGGAGACAGCCGCCGCCTCCGGATCCTGCAGGAAGGTGTCGCCCCGGGCCACCAGCGAGGCCACCGCCAGGCTCATCGCCACACGGTGATCGGTTTCGCTGTTCACGGTGGCGCCATGCAGCGGCACCCCGCCCATGATTGTCAGCCCATCGGCGTGGTCCTCCAGCTGGGCCCCCATGGCGCTGAGCTGACGGGCCATCACCGCCAGCCGATCGGTCTCCTTGACCCGCAGCTCCTCGGCGCCGCTGATGCGGCT
>CAIZOZ010000503.1 GCA_903934745.1 uncultured cyanobacterium | reverse complement strand
GCCGTGCTGATCACGCTGCTGGCCCTGCTGCTCCCGGCCGCTCTCGGCCTGGCGGCGCCGCTGCAGTGGCGCTGGTGGCTGCTGGCTGCGGTGCTGCTGGCGCTGCGCTGGGCGGCGGGTCGCTGGGGCCCCGGCCTCCATCGCCGCAGCCTGAAGCTGCTGGGCTTGCTCTGGCCTCTCCTTTATCTACTGGGGTTCTGGCTGATCGGCGGTGGCCTGGGCCTGGCCGCGGTGGCTCCCGGCGACTGGGGAGGCCTGCTGCTGACGCTGGTGATGGCCAGCTTCGCCATGGCCCTGAGCTTTCCGCTCGGGGTGGTGCTGGCCCTCGGGCGCCGCAGCAAGCTGCCGTTGCTGCGCTGGGGCTCGGTGGCCTACATCGAGTTCATCCGCGGCGCGCCGCTGATCACCCTGCTGTTCATCGGCCAGAACATTCTTGGCTTCCTGCTGCCGGCGGGGATGTCTCCGGATCGTGTCTGGCGAGCGGCCTGGGTGCTCACCCTGTTCGCCGCCGCCTATCTGGCGGAGGCGGTGCGCTCCGGGCTGGCGGCGGTGCCGCGCGGCCAGCTGGAGGCGGCCCGCTCCCTGGGCCTGAACCAGGCCCAGGCCCTGGTCACGGTCGTCATCCCCCAGGCCCTGCGGGTTGCCCTGCCCACCATGGTGGGGCAGTTCATCGCCCTGGTGCAGGACACCACCCTGCTATCGCTGATCGGCCTGCTCGATCTGCTGGGCATGGCCCGGGGGATCATGGCCAATCCCGAATTCCTCGGCCACAGCAGTGAGCTCTATCTGGTGCTGGCCGTTCTTTACTGGTGCTGCTGCGCGGCCCTGGGGCTCGGCAGCCGGGCGCTGGAACGCCGCCTGGATCCGCGCAGCCTGGCCGGTCGTCCCTGAAACGCTCCGCTCCGGCCGGGGCCGATCTGAGCTGAAACTCCTGCACCGCCAGCTTCAAACCAGGCCCAGCCGCTTCGCTCTTCCCCCCACACCAGCTACCAGCCAGCCCCTGCCGCGCCGATGAACCCGTCTCCCTCCCCCAGCCGTGACCTGATGATCCGCGCCGAAGGGGTGGAGAAGTGGTATCCCAATGGCTTTCATGCCCTGCGTGGCGCCAGCCTCACGGTGAACCGCGGCGAGGTGGTGGTGATCATGGGGCCCTCGGGTTCGGGCAAGAGCACCTTCATCCGCACCTTCAATGCCCTCGAGGATTTCCAGAAGGGCAGCATCACCGTCGATGGCATCGCCCTCTCCAACGATGTGCGCCAGATCGATGCGATTCGCCGTGAGGTGGGCATGGTGTTCCAGCAGTTCAACCTGTTTCCGCACCTGAGCGTGCTCGAGAACCTCACCCTGGCGCCGGTGCTGGTGCGCAAGCGCCCGCGGGCTGAGGTGGAGTTGCAGGCCCGGGCCCTGCTGGAGCGGGTCGGCATCGCCGAGCAGGCCGAGAAGTTTCCCGGCCAGCTCTCCGGCGGCCAGCAGCAGCGGGTGGCGATCGCCCGGGCGCTGTGCATGGAGCCGCGCATCCTGCTGTTCGATGAGCCCACCAGCTCCCTGGATCCGGAGATGGTGCGTGAGGTGCTCGATGTGATTCAGGCCCTCGCCGCTGAGGCGATCACCATGGTGGTGGTGACCCATGAGGTGCGCTTCGCCCGCCAGGTGGCCCATCGGGTGGTGCTGATGGATGAGGGGGAGGTGGTGGAACAGGCGGATCCGGAAACCTTCTTCACAGCCCCGCGCCACGAACGCACGCAACGCTTCCTGGAGCAGATTCTTTGATGGTCGCTGCAGCCACCACCCCCAGGGGCGTTCCCGCCGCCTTGCAGCGCTTGCGGGCCCGGTTGGCTGCCGCGGAACCGGTGCCTCAGGCAATCAGTCCTTGAGGCAACCAGTGCTTCAGGCGCTGGCCGCTTGCATCAACTCGAGACCATGCAGGCCTTCATAAAGCAGGTAGGCGGCAAACAAGATCGCCAGCACGCCCACCAGCGCTTCGGCCCGGTGCTGCAGCCAGTCGTTCAACTTCTCGATCGGTTCGCGGATCGTGCCGGAGGTGGCGATCCACACCAGGGGCGGCAGCAGCAGCAGCGAACCGGCCATCAGCGCGAAGACGCTGCTCACCTCCAGGTCGGCTGACAGGCCCGGGTGATTGATCAACAGCAGCCGTGCCTCCTTGAGATAAAACACCAGATTCTCTGGCGTGAGCAGGGCACCGGCGGCGCCGATCGCCACCAGCAGCCAGGTGTCCAGCTCCGGCAGCTTGTTCATCAGGCGCAGTGCCATCCCCTCTTCGCCGAGCGTGGCCTGGGGGGTGAGCTGGTAGAGGCCGAGGGCCAGCAGGCCACCGGCGCCGAGCAGGTCGATCAGCACCTGATCGCGCTCGCCATGGGCGAGGCTGATCGGAAAGGAGCTACCCAGCGCCATCAGCAAGGCCACCGCCAGCAGATTGGCCAGGCTCCAGCCGAGCACGTAGGCAAAGGAGCGGCGCAGCGGTGCCCTCCCCAGTAGCAGCAGGGTGACAACGCCGATGTGCAGGGGGCTGAAGGCGATGCCGATGCCGAACAACGACGACTGGGTGAACAGGCTTGGGTTCATCGAAACCGCCGTGGCGATCCGCTCAGGGCCGTCACCCTAGGGGCCTGGCCAGGGGGGCGAGATCCCTGCCTCGCGACGGCATCTGGGGCGGCATCGCCCGAGGCAGGCAGGGCCCCGATGCCCCCCTGCGGCTCCCCCCAGGCCCAGCGGCGCCTGGCCTTTCACTCAGCTCAGCCAGCGTCACCGGGCTGGAGCGCGGCGGCTTGAGCCGCCAGGATGATCCCCCCTGGATGCTGTGGACGGGATGTTCAGGCCGTTTTCGCTCTGGCCCCGCCAGCTTGGCAACCAATGCCTGTTGATGTTGGTGGGCGGCGTTCTGGTGGGTCTGCTGGCGCCCACGGCGGCGCTGGCCCTGAGGCCACTGGGCCTCGCCTTTCTGCAGGCATCCCAGATCGTGGTGATGCCGTTTTTGATCTGTGAGTTGATCGTCGGCTTCGGCGGCCTGGGCCGCGGCTCCCTGGGCAGCCTGCTGCGCAGCGGCGTGCTGGTGCTGCTGTTGACGTGGTTGCTGGGTGGGCTGCTGGTGGTGGTGCTGCCTCAGTTCCTGCCACCGCTCACCTATTCCGGCTTTTTTCACGCCGGCCTGTTTCAGCAGCCCCAGGGTACGGATCTGCTGCGTACCTATCTGCCTGACAATATCTTCGGCGCTCTGGCGACCGACAACTTTCCTGCCGTGGTGCTGTTCAGCGCCGTGCTGGGCATTCTGTTGCAGGGCCTCGAGGCTCGCCAGGAGCTGCTGCGGGTGCTGGAGGTGGCACGGCAGCTGTTCGGCCGTCTCAACAGCCTGATGGCCAGGGCTGTGCCCTACGGCATCTTTGCCCTCAGCGCGGTCACCTTCGCCACGCTCGACTTTACCCAGCTCGTCAAGATCCAGGCCTTTCTGTTGCTCTGTCTGATCAGTTTGGTCGTGCTGAGTGGGGCGCTCACGGGCCTGGTGCTGGCGCTCACGCCCCTGTCCGCCGCCGGGCTCTGGCGGATCGTGCGGGGCCCCCTGGCGCTCACCGCCAGCAGCGGCAATCTGCTGATTGCCCTGCCGCTGCTGGTTCAGAGCCTGCGCCAGGAACTGTCCGGCCTGCCCGGTCAGGCCGATCGTGCCGATGATCTGGTCGCCGAGCTCGCCCCCCTGATCTCGCTGGGCTATTCCCTGCCCACCCTGGGCCAGGTGGCCACCCTGATCTTTCTGCCCTTTGCCGCCTGGTATGTGGATCGGCCGATGGGCATGGGCACGACGGCCCGCATGCTGCTGACGGCCATTCCCGCCTCGGTGGCCGGGGTCAAGTCGGTGGTGCGCCAGGAATTGCAGCGCCAGGAGCTGCCGCTGCAGTTGCTGAAGCTGATCTATCTCAATGGTGATTGGCTCTATCGCTTCGAGAAGGTGCTGTCCCTGGAGGGGTTGGTGCTGCTGGCCCTGCTGGTGTCCTTCGCTTCGGCCCGGACCCTGCGGCTGCGGCCGCTGCGCCTGCTCGTCACGGCGGTGCTGGCCATCGCCCTGGCCGCGGGCCTGGGGGTAGGGGCCCGGGCCACCCTCGCCACCACGTTGCAGGGCACCTACAGCAACGATCGCCGCTTGCTGGCGCTGCAACCGCTGCTGCCGGGCCCGCCGCCGGAGCGGCTTGTCGCCCCAGGTGCCGCGCCGGTGACGCTCTCGGCGATCCGCCAACGGGGGGTGCTGCGGGCCGGGGTGCGCAGCGATGGCATGCCCTGGGCCTATCGCAATGCCAGCGGACGCCTGGTGGGTTTTGACATCGACCTGGCGGAGGGGCTGGCCCGCAGCCTGGGGGTGCGTCTGCAGGTGGTCGAGCAGCCCCTCGCCGAACTGGAACGTCTGCTCGATCGCGGCCGTATCGATCTGGCCCTGGGTGGTATTCAGTCGTCGCCACAGCGGGCGATCCGCCATCACGTCAGCCTTGGCTATGAGTCGGTGCATCTGGCCCTGGTGGTGCCGGACGGCAAGGTGGGTCTGATTCAGAACCTGGCCTCCGAGCCTCTGGCCCGACCGCTGCGGATTGCGGTGGCTGATCCGCAGTTGATCACCTCCAGCCTCACCGATCGGATCGCGGCTGAACTGGGGGCGGCGCCGGCGCGCCGGCGGCTGCAGTTGGTGCCGATCGCCGGCAAGCAGGAGTTCTTCAGTCCGATGGGCCAGCGCAGCTTCGATGCGTTGCTCACCACCGCCGAAGGCGGTTCGGCCTGGGCCGTGGTTCACCCCCGCACCACCCTGCTGGCCAGCTTCGGCGACCGACTCACCGGTGAGCTGGTGCTGCTGGTGGCGGGCGATGACCCCGACCTCAACGCCTATCTCGATGCCTGGATCGCTCAGGAGCAGGGGCGCGGCCTGATGGGCTCCCTGTTTGAGCACTGGATTGATCTCGATGCCGATCCCAACCGCCGCGATGGCGGGCGCAACCGGAGGCAGCCCAGCCCATAGACGATCGAGCCCAGGGCCTGCCCCGGGCCTGGCGCCGTGGTCAGCGCTGGGGCGGCGTCGCCCAGTCGGCGGCATTGAGTTCCGGGAACAGGCCATCTTCGCGGCGTACCGCCGCCAGCCAGGGCTCGCTCAGCGGGGTGCCGTTTTCGATGGCGTCCATCAGCCGCCAGAAACGGTCGAGATGGCGATGGATGCGCTCGCGGGCCAGTTCGGTGGTGGTGCCGGCCCGCAGGATGAAGCTCCAGTCGGAGCTCTGGGACAGCAGCAGTTCGCGGCCCGCCTGGGTGAGCCAGTCCCGATGCTCGCTGCTGCCCACGCCCCGGTTCACGCGCCGCACCATCGCCCGTGAGGCCCGCTGCCATTCGGCCACCACCCAGGAGTTGCTCTCATTGAGCCAGTAGTCGTGGTAGCCGCCCTGGCCCCAGCTGGAGGGCGATGGCCGGCAGACCTGCAGGGTCTGGCCGACAGCCAGCACCTCACGCAGATGGGTGAAGTTCACCGCCGATTGGGCCCCCAGCCGGAACAGCTCGCCCAGGAAGCGAGGGCCTTCGAACCACCAGTGGCCGAACAGTTCGGCATCGAAGGGCGCCACCAGCAAGGGTGGCCGATCGATCGTGTGGCCCAGGGCCGCTAGCTGGCGGCTGCGGCCCTGTAGGTAGTCGGCGGCATGGTGGCTCAGCCGTTCGCGGGCCAGGGCCGGTTCGTAGCTCTGTTTGGCCTCCAGCGGGCAACCCTGGGCGGTGACGCGATGCAGCTTCAGTCCGAGGGGACGGCGGCTGCGAATGCCCAGCTGGCTGAGGCGCTCCTCGGGCAGATCCCAGCCGAGATCGCGGTGGAACTCCCGGTAGGCGCCATCGCCGGGATAGCCCTGGCTGGCACTCCACACCGGCAGGGTGGATTCGCTGTCGCGGCCGAAGAAGGCCACCCCGGCCGGGGAGCAGATCGGCGCGTAAACCCCGTAGCGGGGGCGCGGCATGGCGTGCAGCAGGCCATGGCCATCGAGCAGGGTGTAGCGCAGTCCGCAGTTGACCAGCTGCTGGTCGAGGCCCTCGTAGTAGGCGCATTCCGGCAGCCAGATCCCCAGGGGCCGCTCCCCCAGCAATCGCTGGTGTTCGCGCACGGCGGTGAGCAGCTGGGCCCGCACCGATTCGGGTGAGTCGCGCAGCAGCGGCAGGTAGCCGTGGGTGGCGCCGCAGGTGATCAGATCGAGCACGCCGTGCTGCTGCAGCCGGCGAAAGCGGCTCAGCAACCGGCCGCCGCATTGCCCGAATTGCTGGCGGATCTCCACCAGGCGCTGCTCCAGATCCAGCGCGGCGCTGGCCAGCTCGGTCGGGGCGTCAGCGATCAGCGCCAGCCGCTGCTCCAGCCATGGCACGAAGCGCGCATTCAGGCCGCGATCACTCAGCAGCGACAGCAGGGTGGGCGACAGCCCCAGGGTGAGCTTGGGCCGCTGGCGTGGATCGGCAGCCGCCGCCTCCAGCATCTCCAGCAGCGGCAGGTAGCACTCCTGCAGGGCCTGGAAGTACCAGTCCTCCTCAAGGGAGCCCTCTTCCCCCGACCGCACATAGGGGAGATGGGCGTGAAGCACGAGGGCCAGATCGCCTGCCGCCATTCCCTTGCCTCGAAGATCGCAGTGTAAACGCTGCTTCTAGGCTGCCAACGGATCTGGAACAGGCAAGACGGCCATGCGGCGGGTTCTGGCGGTGGATGGGCACAGCATGTTCTATGCCCAACAGAAGGTGGGCTGGTTCTTCGACCCGCGCCATCTGCTGGAGCTGGCCGCTGAGGGAGCGGAGCTGGAGCTCACCAGTGCGTTCTGGTACGCCGGCCTCAAGGATCACTCCGACCAGCGACCCTTCCGCGATGCCCTCACCAGCCTGGGCTACACCGTGCGCACCCGGCCGCTGCGGGAGCTGGGGGGCAGCGGAGGCAGCGACAGCGCCGCTCGCCAGTCAGAACCGCGCCAGTCGGAACAGCGCCAGTACGTGCGGGCCAATCTGGATGTGGAGATCGCCATCGATCTGCTGACCGTGGCGCCCCGCACCGAGCAGGTGTGGCTGCTCAGTGGCAGCCGCGATCTCGATCGCCTCGTGGAGGTGCTGCGGGCCCGGGGGCTGCAGATCGTCGTGATCAGCACCGAAGGCATGGTGGCGCGCGAGTTGCGCAATGCCGCCGATCGTTTCATCGATCTGGCCAGCCTGCGGCCACGGCTGGAGAAGGGCGAGGCCCAGCAGCAGCCGGTGTTCAGCCGTTCCTAGCGCTTGGATGCGAGAGCAGCGGTCGTGGAGGCGAAGGTGGGGTTCGGGCGGCGCCTCGAGCTGGGGGCTGGGGTGGCCGTTTCAGGCCGCGCTGAGTCCAGCCCTGGTTGCTGGCCAGTCTGCGGTTCCAGTCAGGCGGCCAGCAGCGCCGCCGGGACCCTGGCCGCAGCCCACCCCCTAGAATGCGCCCAACTCATACTCATTCCGCTTAACCCCTGTCCATGGCCATGGCGCGCGATCCCGGTCGGGTTCTGATCTTCGACACCACGCTCCGCGACGGTGAACAGTCGCCCGGAGCCAGTCTGAACCTGGAAGAGAAGCTGGCGATCGCCCAGCAGCTGGCGCGCCTGGGGGTGGACATCATCGAGGCCGGCTTCCCCTTCGCCAGCACCGGTGATTTCAACGCCGTTCAGCGCATCGCTGCCAGCGTCGGCACCGCCGACGGCCCGGTGATCTGCGGCCTGGCCCGTGCCGCCGCCGGCGACATCAAGGCCTGCGCCGAGGCGGTGGCCCCCGCTGTCCACCGCCGCATCCACACCTTCATCGCCACCAGCGACATCCACCTCGAGCACAAGCTGCGCAAATCCCGCGCCGAGGTGCTCGCCATCACCCGCGAGATGGTGGCCTACGCCCGCTCCCTCGTCGACGACGTCGAATTCTCCTGCGAGGACGCCGGTCGCAGTGATCCCGAGTACATGCACCAGGTGATCGAGGCCGCCATCGAAGCCGGCGCCACCACGATCAACATTCCCGACACGGTGGGCTATGCCACCCCGACGGAGTTCGGTGAATTGATCGCCGGCATCAACCGCTGCGTGCCCAACATCGACCAGGCCGTGATTTCGGTGCATGGCCACAACGACCTCGGCCTGGCGGTGGCCAACTTCCTTGAGGCCGTTAAAAATGGCGCCCGTCAGCTCGAATGCACGATCAACGGCATCGGCGAGCGGGCCGGCAACGCCTCGCTCGAAGAGCTGGTGATGGCCCTGCATGTGCGCCGCAGCTACTACAACCCCTTCCTCGGCCGGCCGGCCGAGAGCACCACGCCGCTCACGGCGGTGCGCACCGAGGAGATCACCAAGACCTCCCGGCTGGTGAGCCATCTCACCGGCATGGCGGTGCAGCCCAACAAGGCGATCGTCGGCGCCAATGCCTTTGCGCACGAATCGGGCATCCACCAGGACGGCGTGCTCAAGCATCGCCTCACCTACGAGATCATCGATGCCCGCACCGTCGGTCTGGCCGACAACCGCATCTCGCTCGGCAAGCTGAGCGGCCGCAGCGCCTTCCGCGCCCGACTCGAAGAGTTGGGCTACACCCTGGAGCGTCACGATCTCGACGATGCCTTCACCCGCTTCAAGGAACTGGCGGATCGCAAACGGGAGATCACCGATCGCGATCTCGAGGCGATTGTCTCCGAGCAGGTGCAACAGCAGGCTGAATGCCGCTTCATTCTGAAGCGGGTGCAGGTGAGCTGCGGCACCGGTCTGCTGCCGACGGCCACCGTCACGCTCGAAACCAGCGATGGGCTGGAATCGAGTCAGGCGGCGATCGGCACCGGTCCGGTGGATGCGGTCTGCCAGGCGCTCAACCGGCTGGCCCAGGTGCCCAATGAGCTGGTCGAGTTCAGCGTCAAATCCGTCACCGAAGGCATCGATGCCATGGGGGAGGTCACCATCCGGCTGCGGGCCGATGGGGTGCTCTATTCCGGTCACTCCGCCGACACCGACATCGTCGTGGCGGCAGCCCAGGCCTTCGTCAACGCCCTCAATCGGCTGGTGGCCGGCGGTCAGCGGGCGCCGCTCCATCCCCAGAAGGCACCGCTGCCGGTGGCGGAGATTCCGAGGCTGTAGGCCGATGTCACCCTGGATGCTGCTGGTGCAACGCTGGGTCTATCGCCTCCTGCGGCTGCTGGTCTGGATTGTGGCGTTGGCCTATCTCCTGCTTGAGGCGCGCGAGGTGGCGGAGCAGCGGCAACTGACGCGGATCACGGTGTTCGCGGTGCTGTTTCTGGTGGCCAGCTTTCAGATGAGCGTGGCTCGCTTCCTGGCCGCCGGCACGGACCCAGGCGAGACCAAGACAATTGTGAAGGCCTCCGTGGCCATGTTCACGGCTTCGCTGTTCTCGGTTCTCGACGGGGCCTTCGATCATCTGTTCCTCATGGTGCAGGGGGGAGTGGTCCAGGCGCTGCTGCCGGCCCTCTATCTGCTCGGCTGGGTCGTGAACCTCGTCAGCGTCGTGGTGGGGCTGGGCTCGATGGAGGTGTTCCTGCGCTTTCTGCAGCGATTCATGGCCCAGCCTTGAGGCGGTGCTGCTGGCCGCTCCCTGCCCGCTCCATCCCGCCGCCAGGGTGCTGGGCTCAGTCCTGGGGGGGGCATGGTTCGAGGGTGGCGAACTGGTGGCGCAGCCAATCCGCCATCGCCCTGTTGATCGCCAGCAGATCGGCCACCGGCTGGTTGGTGAACGGCAGGGTGGGCAGGTAGCCATCGGGGCCGAATTCCGGGGTGAACGTCAGCCGCTTCACCCCCCGCAGCTGCTGGCTGGCGGCAAACAAGTGCCAGCAGCGGCGATGGGCCTGGAGGGCTTCGGCATGCTCCGGCGCGAACGGATGGCTCACCTGAGGGCCCTGGGCATGGCCGACGCGGGCGTGGATGTGGTCCACCCGTGGGGCGATGCGGTGGATCGGCTCCAGCTCCGGCTGCATCAGCCGTTCAGCCACCACGCACCAGTGACTCAGATCGGCGGTGAGCCGTAGTTGGGGGAAGGTCTCCAGGTAGGAGCCGATACTCCAGGGATTGGCGAAGCTGCGGGAGCGGTGGGTCTCGAAGCTCAGCGCCAGAGTGCTGGCTGCCGTCAGCTTCAGGGCCCGCTGCCAGAAGCTTTGCTGCTGGTCCCAGGGCCAGCTGTCGCTGCCGGTGATCACCGTCACCTTCAAAGGCTGCAGGGCCCGGGCCCGCTCCAGGAGCTGTTCCAGCTCATCCAGGTGCTGCTGCGGCCCTCGGGTCAGCTCGGGGACATAGTCGCCGCCGGTCACCAGCTCCAGTACCAGCTGCTGATCCGCCATGGCCAGCTGCTCGGCCAGCTGCGCTGGCGACTGCTGGGCCAGGGCAGGGTGCAACAGGTTGGCCTCCAGGCCATCGAAGCCATGGCGGCGGGCCTGGGCGATCGCCGTCGCCAGATGTCCCTCGAAGCCCCAGAGGCTCTGCAGCAGCACCAGTTCCAACCGCTTGGCCTCCGAAGGTCATGGGCGTCCTGGGGCCCAGGCCACTGTTCCCTGCCGCAGGCCTTGCCATCGGTAGCGATCGTGACAACGGCTCCCACGCTCTGGCGAGACCATCAGCGGGCGGACAACGTTTCTAGGGTTCCGGCCCCTCGCATCTCAAGATGTTGGGGGGTGTCTGGTCCGAGAGAAACGCGCCGGAGCCCACGGGCTGCGGCGGCACGGAGGGATAAAAGCCCGGGAGACCGCCCCATCCACCCCTCCCCCCTCCGTTGCCATGAGCGATGCATCCGGCGCTTTCGAGCGTCGTCACCCCACCGAAGGTCAGGCGGCTCTGGAAAAGGAGCGTTCCTTGCCGCTCACCGGTTGGCAGCAGGAGGTGGATCAGGGCCTGCGCTACGGCCTCGAGGCAGCCGAGAGCATCGTCGATCGGCGCATTTCCACCTTCTCGCGCGGTGAGCTGCCCCACTACGCCGGCATCAACACCTTCATGAAGGCCCCCTACATCGAGGACGTCAACCGCGTCGGCGAGTTTGATGTGGCGATTGTCGGCGTACCCCATGACAGTGGCACCACCTACCGCCCCGGCACCCGCTTCGGCCCCCAGGGCATCCGGCGCATCTCCGCTCTCTACACCCCCTACAACTACGAGATGGGGGTGGATCTGCGCGAGCAGATCCGACTCTGTGATGTCGGCGATATCTTCACCATCCCGGCCAACAACGAGAAGAGTTTCGACCAGATCTCCAAGGGCGTCGCCCATGTCTTCGCCAGTGGCGCCTTCCCGATCATCCTCGGCGGTGACCACTCGATCGGCTTCCCCACCGTTCGCGGCATCTGCCGCCATCTCGGCGATAAGAAGGTGGGCATCATCCATTTCGACCGCCACGTCGACACCCAGGAGATCGATCTCGACGAGCGCATGCATACCTGTCCGTGGTTCCACGCCACCAACATGGCCAATGCTCCCGCTGAAAACCTCGTGCAGCTGGGCATCGGCGGCTGGCAGGTGCCGCGCGAGGGGGTGAAGGTCTGCCGCGAGCGCGGTACCAACGTGCTCACCGTCACCGACATCTGCGATATGGGCCTGCAGGCGGCGGCCCAATTCGCCATCGAGCGGGCCACCGATGGCACCGACTGCGTCTACATCTCCTTCGACATCGACTGCATTGACGCCGGTTTTGTGCCCGGCACCGGCTGGCCCGAGCCCGGTGGGCTGCTGCCGCGCGAGGCACTCAAGCTGCTGGAGCTGATCGTGCGCAATGTGCCGGTCTGTGGCCTCGAGGTTGTCGAGGTTTCTCCGCCTTACGACGTCAGCGACATGACCTCGTTGATGGCAACCCGGGTGATCTGCGACACCATGGCCCACCTGGTGGTGAGTGGTCAGCTGCCCCGTAAGCAGACGCCCGCCTGGTTGCATCAGGAGTGCAACATGCACGTGGATCAGAAGTGGAGATAGGGCATGCACGAAGTCGATATGACCAAGTGCCTGTTGCTCTCGATGAACCAGTGGAAGCAGCAGCACGCCCCCGTGATTCCCACGGTGCAACGGGTGCATCTGCAGGTGGGCGCCTTCACCTGCGTTGAACCAGACCAGCTGGTCTTCACCTGGGGGGTGGCTGTCCAGGACAGTTGGCTGGCCGGGGCCCAGCTGGTGATCGAATCGCTGCCGCTGGTGGGTCGTTGTCTGCAGTGCAACGGCACCTATGCCCCGAGCTCTGCTGCGGCCTACCGCTCCCCCTGCTGCGATCAGCCGCTGGAGGAGATCGTCAGCGGCCGTGAACTGCGCATCCGTTCGGTGGATTACACCCTGGCGACGACAACTGCCCCCCCAGCGACGTTGTCTGCCCAAGCTCACGCCAGCGCCCCTGACCCGGCCCAGCCCTTGCCCTATCCGGCCAGTCCCACCACTTCCCTCGCTGCCGCCCACGCGGCCTGACACCGATGCACATGCCCCTGGAGGACACCCTGGGCCTCAACCTGCTGGCCGCCAACCAGCACCAGGCCCAGCACAATCGCGAGCATTTCGATGCCTGGCGCCTGCTCTGCCTCAACGTGATGAGCAGCCCCGGCGCCGGCAAAACCTCCCTGCTCGAGCGCAGCCTGGCGGCCCTGGCTTCCGAGTTCAGCATGGCGGTGCTGGAGGGCGACATGACCACCCAGCTCGACGCCGAGCGGCTGGAGGCGGTGGGGGTTCCGGTGGTGCCGATCACCACCGGCCGCGCTTGCCATCTCGATGCGGCGATGGTCAGCGGTGGTCTGCGGCTGCTGCGTCAGCAGCTCGACCCGGCCAGCCTTGATCTGCTGTGGGTGGAAAACGTCGGCAATCTGGTCTGCCCCGCTGAGTTCGAGGTGGGTGAACATCGCAAGGTGGCGTTGTTGAGTGTCACCGAAGGTGAGGACAAGCCACTCAAGTACCCGGTGATGTTCCGCGAGGCCGACTGTGTGCTGATCACCAAGGTGGATCTGCTGCCCTATCTG
>CAIZOZ010000502.1 GCA_903934745.1 uncultured cyanobacterium | reverse complement strand
GAGGGTCGTAAGTTCCGGGCGGCTTATACCTTCCCCAAGGCCAACCAGGAAATCTGGATCCGCTACTGGCTCGCCGCTGGTGGGGTCAATCCCGACCAGGCGGTCGAACTGCTGAAGGTGCCGGCACCGGAAACCTTGCAGGGGATGAAGAACGGCACGATGGAGGCCTTCTCCACCGGCGATCCTTGGCCGTCCCGCATCACCAAGGACAACATCGGCTATCTGGCCGCCACCACCGCCCAGATCTGGAAGGTTCACCCGGAAGAGTATCTGGCCGTTCGCTCCGACTGGGTGGATCAGCATCCGAAGGCGGCCGTGGCCCTGCTCAAGGGGCTGATTGAAGCTCAGATCTGGCTGGACAAGCCGGCGAACAAGGCGGAGGCCGCCAGGATTCTGAGCTCGCGCAAGTGGTTCAACGTGCCGCTGCCGGTGCTGCAGCAATCGCTCAAGGGCCAGTACAAGATCGGCCCCAGGGGTACGCCCGAAACCGATCCCAAGCTGGGCCCGCTGTATTGGAACAGCGATCGCGGGGTGATCTCCTATCCCTATAAGAGCCTCACCTTGTGGTTCCTGCTGGAGTCGCTGCGCTGGAAGTTCTTCCCCGGCACGGTCGACACCATCGAGCAGGCCAAAGCCATCAATGACAAGGTGACGCGGGAGGATCTCTGGAAGCAGGCCGCCCGCGAACTTGGCGTGCCTGCCAAGGACATCCCCACGGGATCAAGCCGCGGCAAAGAGACCTTCTTTGACGGCATTGTCTATGACCCGGCCAATCCCCAGGCCTATCTGGATTCTCTGAAGATCAAGAAGTGATCGCTCCGGGCTCGCTGCCCACCAGGCCGGTGGCGGGCCCTTCCTCCCTCACAGCTCTTGGCCTGGATCAGTTCTTGCTACGACGCGCCATTCCTTTCTCTTCAACTCCAGGATCTATCCCGATGACAACCAGCACCAACTCCACCTCCAGTCGCGGCGATCGGCCCCCCACCGGCCTGGCCCTGTGGTGGAAACAGACGCGCAAAACTCTGCTGCCGCCCTTGTTCGGGATCGGTGGCTTCCTGCTCTTCTGGCAGCTCAGCGCCACGCTCGGCCTCACCAAACTGGCCGGTCCGCTCAGCCTGTTCACCGAAGAGCGCACCCGGGAGCTGCTGTTTTATCCCTTCTTTGATCGCGGTGGCCTCGATAAGGGCCTGTTTCTGCATGCGATGAATAGCCTCAGTCGCGTTGTCCTTGGATACAGCCTCGCGGCTGTGGTTGGCATCGCTGCGGGCATCGCTGTCGGTCTGAACAAGGGGCTGGATCGGGCCCTCGATCCGCTGTTTCAGTTCCTGCGCATGGTGGCGCCGCTGGCCTGGGTGCCGATTGCGCTGGTGCTGTTCCAGAACAACCAGCCTGCTGCCATCTTCGTGATTTTCATCACCTCGATCTGGCCGATTCTGATCAACACGGCCGAAGGGGTGCGTCAGATCCCTCAGGACTACCGCAACGTGGCGCTGGTGTTGCAGATGTCGAACCGCAACTTCTTCACCAAGATTCTGCTCCCCTCGGCTCTGCCTTACATCTTCACTGGTCTGCGCATTGCGATCGGTCTGGCCTGGCTGGCGATCATCGCCGCTGAAATCGTGATGCCCGGTACGCCTGGCATCGGCTTCTTCATCTGGGATGCCTATCAGAACAGCTATGTGTCTGACATCATTCTGGGTGTGATCTGGATCGGCGCCATTGGTCTGATCCTCGATCGCCTGATGGTGTGGCTGCAGAACCGCATCGCGGCGGGACAGTGAAGCCCATGGTCAAGTCCTTATTGCTTCAGCTTGATCGCTTTGGTCAACGCCTTCAATCCTTTGAGCAGTCCCTGTTCCGTAAGGAGATTGTGCTCCCTTTCCTGCTGGGGCGTTTCATCCTGATCGTGGCGATGCTGATCTTTTTTTATCTGGCTTTTAACAGTCTCGAAGGATTCTCTTCTCCTCCTTCCGTCTGAGTCATGTTCCAGTCTTCACTGGTCTAACGCCTGTTGATCTAACACCTGCTGATCCAACGCCTACCCATGCCATGACAACCCTCGTCCAAGTCCAGGACATCGACAAGAGTTTCCCCCTCGATGGCGGCAACACCTATCTCGCCCTCAAGGGGATTGACCTACAGATCCGCAAGGGAGAGTTCATCTCCCTGATCGGCCACTCCGGTTGCGGCAAGAGCACCCTGCTCAACATGATCGCCGGCCTTGACCTGCCCACGGCCGGCACCGTGCTGGTCGATGGCGAGACGGTGCGTCGCCCCGGGCCCGACAAGATGGTGGTGTTCCAGAACTACTCGCTGCTGCCTTGGCTGACGGTGCGCGAAAACATCGCCCTGGCTGTCGACGAGGTGATGCCCGCCCTGTCGAGAGCCGAGCGCGATGCCATGGTCGACGAACACATCGCCATGGTGGGTCTGGGGCCTGCCACCGATAAGCGTCCCGGCGAACTTTCCGGCGGGATGCGGCAGCGGGTGGCCATTGCCCGTGCCCTGGCGATCAAGCCCAAGCTGCTGCTGCTCGATGAACCGTTTGGCGCCCTCGATGCGCTGACGCGGGGCAATCTGCAGGAGAAGCTGATGCAGATCTGCAATGAGCATGAGCTCACTGCCGTGATGGTCACCCACGACGTCGATGAGGCGGTGCTGCTCTCCGACCGGATCGTGATGCTCACCAACGGACCCGGCTCGGTGATCGGCGGCATTCTCGACGTCGATCTGCCGCGGCCGCGCCAGCGGCTCTCGGTGGTACATCACCCCAGCTACTACAGCTTGCGCTCCGAGATCATCTACTTCCTCAACCGCCAGAAGCGGGTCAAGCAATGGCAAGCCAAACCCCACAAGGTGCTGGCCCGCCACGGCCTTGAAAAGGTGAATCTCGACCTGGGGTTTGTGCCGCTGGCCGCCTGTGCGCCCCTGGCGGTGGCGGAGGCCAAGGGGTTCTTCAGCAAGCACGGCCTCGATGCGGTGCAGCTGGT
>CAIZOZ010000501.1 GCA_903934745.1 uncultured cyanobacterium | reverse complement strand
GGCATTCCTGATGGACTGCATAGCCTCCTCTTGGGTTAGTGGACTTCCATGGACGAAGTCAAGAACTCCAAGCAAGCCAGTGCGTGCTCTGCCTGGCACTCGAATATCTTCCTGCAAGCTGTACTCGCTGGTCCTGATGCCAAACTCACCGATTAGCCATAGCAGGCCATACATTTGCTCAGCAGAAAGGTTTGCCGCCCAGCTCATGTATTTCCCGCCACTGAGATGCCGCCTATCAAGGGTGATTGAACCGTTGTCATCAACTGACTCACTGCTGCCTGCTGTGTTGTGATTTTCTTTAGCGATCATGAGGTGGCTCCTGCTTGCGGGTGACTACTGGGCTTGGTAACTGAAGTCAAATGTTGCTCAACAGCTCCTCGCCATGCGGCTGTCAAGCCGTGCTGAGTCATTGGTGGACAGCTACATAGACGGGAGTGGCCGAGCTTCAGCAGTGACTTGGCTTTGTTCATTATTGATTCAACTCCAGCCCCTTGAACGTCGCCGTCTTGACATCGTTATAAAAGATGGGATCGATCTTGTCGATCTCATCGGTATTGATCTCGAGGAAGCTGCGCTTGTTCTCACCGGGAATCAGGGCGCAGCGGGCGCCGTTATCCATGGCGACCTGCAGGGGCTCCACAAGAGAGCGGGCGGCCTTGATGTTGCCCTGAATGCTCATGTCACCCATCACAAGCATGCCGGCCCTGGTGGGGGCACGGCGGATGGCGGAGAAGGCGGCCAGGAAGAAGGCCACACCCACCTCGGCTTCTACCTTGTTGCCCAGTAGGTCGATGGCTTCGACGTTGAAGTCGTAGCTGCCAGCCTCATGACTGATCGAGAAGACGCTCTTGTTTGCTTGCAGGTAGGCAAATGCCCGCTGTATCGATTCCTTCATTGGGCCGCTGATGCCACCAGCTGGCTTGAGCTTGCCGTTGCCTGCCGCGATCGATACCTCTAAGCGGTAGAGGCCAACCGTGCCATCCCCAGTCACGGACGCGGTGTAGACCGAACCCGGTGCCAGCGGCTCTGCAGCGATCAGATCCTGACCGCCCTGCTCGGGGACACCTACAAAGCGCTCCTCACCCGTGTCGTTGTCGGAGTAGCTGAAGGAGGTTTGGCTGTACTCAAAGGAACCCATCTTCTTGAGCTGCTCCTTGACGCGCCGGCGGCACTCAATGGCGAGCTTGAGGATTTCCTCCAGGTCTTCCTTGGCTGGTTCCCCATGGGGATGGATGATCTTGACCAGCCCGGAGACGGTGCGGCGCACGGCCTTGCGGTCACGCGTGTTGAGGTGACTGCCTAGGCCGAAGTGGCTGTCGCAGAGCTCGGTGTAGTTGAGCTTGCGCAGGTCGCGCAGGGCCTCGGCCAGGTAGTCGATCACGAAGCCGTAGTGGTCCGTGAAGAACTCGTTGCGCATGTTGGGAACTTCCCAGCCCGGCAGGTAGCAGTGCAGCCGGTCGATGAAGGCGCGGTCGTCGCGAATCACATCGGGCATCGGTGCGAACAGGTGCCCCGTTTGCACCATCACGTCGATCGGCTGCTGGGTGTTGCCGAACATGGCGATGCTGGCGTCGCCGGCAAAGCTCTCGGCACCACGCTGGAACTGCCCCGACTCGCAGTAGGTCTTCATGGTGGTGATGACCTCCTTGGGCATCTTCTGGAGGTCGGCCACCTCGTCGAAGCCGACCACGTCCCAGATCGACACCATCCCTTTGACCTTGCCGCTCATGTGGCCAAACAGGTTGGCCACGGTGGTGGGGCCGGTGAGCAGGGCCGCGTAGGGCGAGAGCTCCTGCACCGCAAAGCTCTTGCCGGTGCCGCGAGGACCGAGCTCCACCAGGTTGTAGTTGCGCTCGCAGAGCGGGATAAGCCGCAGCAGGAATAGGAGCTTGAGCCGCTGGCTGAACTGGGAGGGCTCGTAGCCCATCGAACGGATCAGCAGGTCGATCCACTCCTCGGTGCTGAACTGCGTCCGCAGCTTGCGGTATTCATCGAGGTTGAAGCTGGCCAGCTGGATCGGCGTGAGCTG
>CAIZOZ010000500.1 GCA_903934745.1 uncultured cyanobacterium | reverse complement strand
GTGATGCCACTGCCGGCGAACACCACGTTCTCACCGGAGGCGAGCTCTTCAGCTTCGTACACCTTGTCAACATCAGTGATGCCCATCTCGTTGAGACGGGCGATGTTGCCTTCCTTGGTGTAGTCGGCCCACTCGCTGGTCTGGGCGACAGCCGGGTCATAGACCAGCTGACCCTGGAAATGGCCACCAAGGGCCACCATGGCGGCGGCGGAAATCACTCCCTCGGGAGCGGCGCCGATGCCCATCAGGCAGTGGGTGCCGGTGCCGGCGAAACCACAGGCGATCGCCGCCTGCACGTCGCCATCGGAGATCGGCTGCACCCGGGCGCCGGTGGCGCGGATTTCAGCGATCAGATCTTTGTGACGGGCCCGATCCATCACCACAATGGTGAGTTCGCTGGCAATCACGCCCAGGCACTCGCTGAGAATCTTGATGTTTTCAGTGGCCGACTTGCGGATGTCCACCTTGCCTTTGGCCGCCGGGGGCGCAGCCAGCTTCTTCATGTAGAAGTCGGGGGCGTTGAACAGGCCGCCGCGGTCCGAGGCGGCGAGCACGGCCATGGAGCCACGCTGGCTGTTGGCACAGAGGTTGGTGCCTTCGCAAGGATCAACGGCGAAATCGACGCCGGGTCCGGTGCCACTGCCGACCTCCTCACCGATGTAGAGCATGGGGGCTTCGTCGCGCTCCCCTTCGCCGATGACGATGCGACCCTGCATCTGGATCTGGCCCATGCGCTTGCGCATGGCTTCGACCGCCGCGGCATCAGCTTCATCCTTCTTGCCCAGGCCGGTGAGTTCGGCGGAGGCGATGGCGGCCTGTTCAACGACCTCGAGAATTTCCTGAATGAGGGTGCGATCCACGGCAGTCGGGCGGGGGTACGGGGCTTCAGGGAGAAGCGACAGAGGAACTACGCCCGGTGGAGGCCGAAGGCGCCAGCAACTGCAGGCCCTCTGGGGCTTGAAGCCGTGCAATCGTATCAGCGTGGAAGGCGGCTCCTTACAATCCTGGTCCGCTTGCGTTCCGGTGGACGTCCATGAGCACCAAAACCCTGGTGGTTTCCCCTTCGATCCTCTCCGCCGACTTCTCCAGGCTGGGGGAGGACGTCCGGGCCGTCGACGTGGCTGGGGCCGACTGGATCCACGTCGATGTGATGGATGGCCGCTTCGTGCCCAACATCACCATCGGGCCCCTGATCGTCGAAGCCCTCAGGCCGGTCACCACCAAACCCCTCGACGTGCATCTGATGATCGTCGAGCCCGAGAGGTACGTGGCCGACTTCGCCAAGGCTGGTGCTGACATCATCAGCGTGCAAGTCGAAGCCTGCCCCCACCTGCATCGCAACCTCGCCCAGATCAAGGAGCTGGGCAAACTGGCCGGAGCTGTGCTCAATCCCAGCACCCCACTGGACACCCTGGAGTACTGCCTCGAGCTCTGCGATCTGGTGCTGATCATGAGCGTCAACCCCGGCTTCGGCGGCCAGAGCTTCATCGACAACCAGGTGCAGAAAATCCGTGATCTGCGCCGGATGTGCGATGAGCGCGGTCTGGACCCCTGGATCGAGGTGGATGGCGGTGTCAAGCCGGCCAATGCCTGGAAAGTGATTGAGGCCGGCGCCAATGCCATCGTCAGCGGTTCTGGCGTGTTCGGTGCCAGCGATTACGCCGAGGCGATTCGTGGCATCCGCAGCAGCCGTCGTCCTGAACCAGCCCTGGTCTGACGACCAGAGCCAAGCCTGGATCCACAACCGGGCCCCCTGGCAACAGGGGGCCTTTTTGGTGTAGCCGCGTTTCCGGCTTAGTTCAGCTGGTGGCGTGCCGCCATGGGGTCAGCTGTCGAAGAACCAGCCATAGCTGTGCAAGCCAATGCCCAGCAGGTTGACTCCGATGTAGCAAACCGCAATCACCACCAGGCCCGCCACCGCGACCAGCGCCGGCCGGCGTCCCTGCCAACCCCGGATCAGGCGCGTATGCAGATAGGCCGCATAAACCAGCCAACAGATCAGGGCCCAGGTTTCCTTGGGATCCCAGCTCCACCAACTGCCCCAGGCCTCATTGGCCCAGACGGCTCCGCTCACCAGACCCACCGACAGCAGCAGGAAACCAACCGTGATCGTGCGATAGCTGAGGCTGTCGAGCTGCTCACTGATCCGGAATTCGGTGCTGCTCAGGGCCATCGCACCGGGGCCATCGGAGGCGAGCTGGGCCTGGCGGAAACCGCCACTGCCGATCGAACTGCTGCGCAGCTCCAGGACCTCATGGCGCTCGGTGAACAGCACCGCGAGCGACAGCAGTGATCCCACCAACAGGGCGGCGTAGCTCAGCATGATGACACTCACATGCATCACCAGCCAGCTGGAACGTAGTGCCGGCACCAGCGGTGAGGCCTGCTGCAGCTGATCCGGCAGGGCAAAACTGGCGAAGGCCACGCAACCCAGGGCCATCGGTGTGGCAGCCGCCGGTACCAGCGGACTGGGCCAGCTCCGCTCCACCAACAGCTGGGTGAGCGTGCAACCCCAGGCCAGGAAGCAGAGGGATTCGTAGAGGTTGCTGATCGGGAAGTGGCCGGAGTCCCACCAGCGCAACACCAGCTGGGCGGTGAGGCAGAGGTTGGCGGCGGCGACGAGCAACCGCACGACAGAACTGCTCTTGCCGCCGCTCAGCGACCAGAACGACAAGGGCAGCACCAGCAGCAGCAGGGCGAAGGCCAACAGGCCCAGGGCGAAAACCGGATCGGTCACACACAGCACGGATCGAAGGAGTCCAGTCTGCCGTTCAGCCAGACGGGTTGGAGCGGCCGCTTTGGCCTGGCGAGGTTGGCCGAGGCCTCAACGGCTGGCCTGACGCAGCAACTGCACCCCTCCAGCCAGGCCGATCAGCACCGGCAACCAGGCCGCCAGGAACGGCGTCAGGGCGGCGGTGATGCCGAGGGAGCTGAAGATGAACGACATCAAATAATAACCGAAAATCAACAGCACACTGATGCCGAAGCCCTGACTGTTACTGGTGCGGGAGTGGGGACGGACGCCGAGGCTGCTGCCGATCAGGCCGAAGACCAGGCAGATGGCGGGAAAGGCGAATTTCTCCTGGATGCGCACCCGCAGGCGGCGGGATTCCTTGAGATTATTGGCCTCCTTCAGCAGCCGCTCAGCACGCAGGGCCTGACCCACTGTCATCACACTGGCATCGGTGGGAAGCTTTGCCACTTCAAGGGGATCGCGGGAAAGCGGATAGAAATAGCGATCAAACTCAGCTGAAGTCGTCGTGCCGTTTTTTTCGTCAATGTTGACAATCCTGCCATCTGAAAACTCCCACATCGCCTTGGCATCATTCCAGTGCCCCTGCTTGGCCATCAGCATCTGGCGTTGGCCAGCTCTGGAAAAGTCGATCAGTGTAACTTCATTCATCTCGCCCCGCAGAAACTTACGAGCGTAAAAAATATGGGTCAGCATTCGCGTTGATTCGCCCTCCTCCAGCTTGATACGACCAAAGCGGGAATAGAGAATATTGTCGCCTTTCTCGCTGGCGATGGCCTTGCCGAGGGCACGCTCCAGGGTGTTGGAAGCGGCGAGATTGGCCCGCGGCACAATCAAATCATTAAAGGTGAAGGTCAACAGGCTCATCGCGACCGAAAGGGCCAGCGCTGGCATCACCATTCGTCGCGTGCTCACGCCCACACTGCGCAGGGCCGTGAGTTCGCTGCTACCCGACAAGCGGCTGTAGGCCAGCAGCGTGGCCATCAAGGTGGCCATCGGGAAGGCCAGCACCAGAAAGCCCGGCAGGCGCAGCAGCAGCACCAGCAGCGCTGCCGTCACCGGCAAGCCGGATTCCGAAACCCGCCGCACCAGCTCGAACACCACCCCCACCGACAGCGAGACAGCTGTAAACGCGGCGATGCCGAACAACAGCGGCCCCAGCAGTTCGCCGACCAGCCAGCGATCCAGCAGCGGGATGCGTCGCAACCAGGGGCGCAGGGGAGCCGAGGCCCTGGCCGCCAGCTTCAGGATCGGCTTGAACCTCGGCAGGCGCTCCAGGCGGCGAAACCAGAGCGCCCTTGCCGAATCCTGGTCGGGATTGATCGCGTCGTCTGAACTCGGTTCGAGCCGGGCAGGCTCCGGCTCCTCGTGGGCACCACTCCAGAAGGAGGGCGCAGCCAGCATCGCGAAGGTTTCACCCAGATAGTGGCGACGGACCAGCGGGTTCTCCGCCACCTCAGCGGAACTGCCCGAAGCGAGCAGGGAGCCTTCGGTGAGGATGTAGGCCCGATTGGTGATCGCCAGCGTTTCGCGAACGTTGTGATCGGTGATCAACACACCCATGCCCCGATCGCGCAGACCACCGATCAGCTCCTGCAGATCGGCCACGGCCAGCGGATCCACCCCGGCGAACGGTTCATCCAGCAGCAGATATCGGGGGCCTGATTCCCCCACCGCCAGGGCTCGGGCCACCTCACAGCGCCGGCGTTCGCCACCGGAGAGCTGGTAGCCGCGGCGATGCTGGAACGGTGCGAGGTGAAAATCCTCGATCAGCTGGTCGAGGCGATCCCGGCGCCGATGCTCCGGTGTGCCGCTTTCGGCCAGGGCCAGCCGCAGGTTGTCGCGCACCGTGAGTTGGCGGAACACACTCGCTTCTTGCGGCAAATAGCCGATGCCGAGCCTGGCGCGCACCGGCATCGACAGGGCGCTGACCGATTCGCCATCCAGCCGCACATCACCGCTATCAGGTCGCAACAGCCCGGTGACGAGATTGAAGGTGGTCGTCTTGCCGGCACCATTCGGGCCCAGCAGACCCACCACTTCGCCGGGACGAAGTTCAAGACTGACATCGTCGACGAGAGGTCGACCCCCCAGGGTGATGGACACCCGTTCCAGGGCAAGACTCATGGCAGCAGCGGTTTGGCCTCGCTGGCCGGCGCTTTGCTCTGCAGCCTCAAGCGGCTGTACACCTGTTTGCCGGCGGGAGGTTCGGCCAGCAGGCGCTCACTGTCAAGTCGGTAGACGAGCCGTTCGGCACGGATGCGCTGGCCATCGGCATCAATCACATCCACGTCGCCGGTGAGCACCAACCGGCCTTCCTTCGAGAAATACTGGGCCTGGCGGGAGGTGGCCACCATGCGGCGATCGGGATATTCGATGCGCACGTTGCCTCGGGCCGTCACCACACCCGTACGGTTGTCGGCTTGCTGGGTATCGGATTCAATCGTCACCAGGCCCGCGTCTGGGGCTGCAGCTGGCTTGGACGCCAGCGGTGCGATTGGCTGTGCCAACTGGGCCGCACCAGGGTGGGGAATCGCCAGAGCCAGGAGACACAGCACTGCGGTCACCGTCAGGGGGCGACGACGCTGGCTGGCAGCGGAAAGCAGCGACGAGCCCAGGGACGAAGGCCAGCGTGATCGCCACCGGGACAGGGTTCTGACCTGCATCAATCAGCTCGGCAGGCGGTGAAACGTGACTCCAATTTACCGGGAGGCCCTCCCCGGCCTTTGCAGGGTCGGTTTGGGCAAGGTGGAGGTGTCTGCATTCGCCTGCAAGGCCTGCAACCAGAGCGAACTCTCCTGGCGAAGGCGCACCAGGTCAAGCCCCAGGGCCTGATCATCGCAGCGGCGCAGCCGGCCAAGGCCCTCGCCGGTGAGCACCATCGCCCCGTGCTGGTTGCCCCGCTCGAGATGGAGCTGGCCCACGGCGATCTGCAGGAGGCCCTGCAGAACACAGCGGAGGGGACTCTGGGTCTCATGCCAGAGCTCCTCAAAGCCGTCGTGACAGGCGTACCAATCAGCGGCGTTGAACAGCTCGATCGCAGCCTGCAAGCGCGGGTCAGCCAGCAGCTGAACCTCCTCCCCCAGTCCGCCGTCGCGACAGGGTTGGACGGCAGCTGAATCGGCAGCAAAGCTCAACGCTTGGCAGGCTTTTTCATCGCCAGCTTGCGCAGGCGGATCGATTCAGGTGTGACTTCGAGCATTTCGTCGGGACCGATGTACTCGAGCGCCCGTTCCAGGGTCATCTGAATCGGGGCCTGGAGGGTGTCGAGCACTTCGGCACCAGCCGAGCGGATGTTGGTGACCTGCTTGGCCTTGCAGACATTGAGCTCGAGATCGGGCGGACGATTGTGTTCGCCGACAATCATGCCCTTATAGACCCTGGTACCAGGGGTGATGAAGAACTGGCCCCGATCTTCGGCTCCCTTGAGCGCGTAGAAGGTGGCGGTGCCTTCCTCGAAGGCCACCAGCACCCCATTGCGGCGGGCATCCATATCCCCCTGCATCGGGCGGTAGTCGAGGAAGGAATGGCTCATGATTCCTTCGCCCCGGGTGGCGCGAATGAACTCGCCGCGGAAGCCGATCAGGCCACGAGCAGGCACCACGAACTCCAGCTGGGTACGGCCGTCGTTGGTGTTCTCCATGTTCTGCATCTCGCCCTTGCGTGTGCCGAGCTTCTCGATGCAGGAGCCGACGGATTCCTCCGGCACATCCATCACCAGGGTTTCGTAAGGCTCGCTCGGGGTGCCATCAATGGTGCGGAAAATCACCTGGGGCTGGCTCACCTGGAACTCATAGCCCTCGCGGCGCATGGTTTCAATCAGGATGCCCAGATGCAGTTCACCGCGGCCACTGACCGCGAAGCGATCAGGGGAATCGGTGTCTTCAACACGCAGGGCAACGTTGGTGAGCAGTTCCCGCTGCAACCTGTCCCGCAGCTGGCGGCTGGTGACAAATTTGCCCTCCTTGCCAGCAAACGGTGAGTCGTTGACCACAAAGGTCATCTGCAGGGTGGGTTCATCCACCTTGATCAGCGGCAAGGCCTCGGGATGGTCAGGACAAGCGATGGTTTCGCCGATGTTCACCTCATCGAATCCGGCCACGGCCACCAGGTCGCCGGCACTGGCCGATTCGATCTCGACCCGCTGCAGACCCTTGAAGCCAAGCAATTTAGAGATTCTGCCGCGCTTGACGCTGCCGTCATCGCGCAGCAAAGCTGCAGGCTGGCCAGCCCGAATCGTGCCGTTGTGAATACGGCCAATCATGATCCGGCCGAGAAAATCGCTGTAATCGAGCGTGGTGACCTGCAGCTGCAGGGGTTTGGTCGGATCACCAACCGGGGGTGGGACGTGGCGCAGAATTGCATCGAAGAGCGGCTTCATGTTGTCGCTCTCGGTCTTCATGTCCGGCTTGGCGTAGCCGGCCATGCCACTGCCGAACAGATAGGTGAAATCGCACTGGTCGTCGTCAGCGCCGAGTTCGAGGAACAGATCGAGCACCTTGTCGACAGCCTGTTCGGGATCCACCCGGGCCCGATCGATCTTGTTGACAAACACGATCGGCCGCAGACCCTTTTCCAGGGCCTTCTTGAGCACGAAGCGGGTTTGGGGCATGGGCCCCTCATTGGCGTCGACGATCAACAGGCAGCCATCGACCATGCCGAGAACCCGCTCCACCTCGCCGCCGAAGTCGGCGTGGCCGGGGGTGTCGACAATATTGATACGGATGCCGTTGTAATCAACAGCGGTGTTCTTGGAGAGAATCGTGATACCCCGCTCCCGCTCCAGATCGTTGGAGTCCATGATGCAAGTGGGCACGGCCTCACCCTCCCGGAAGATGCCGGACTGGGTGAGAAGGGCGTCCACCAGGGTGGTCTTGCCGTGGTCGACGTGAGCAATGATCGCAATGTTGCGAATCGGCACACCTTTGACTTCGCCACTCATGGGCATCGGATCCTGCAGAGAAAGGGAGTTGGGCTCGGGTGTCGCGTCGTCTGAAATCTCGCCGCCTGATCAACTCCGGCTGACAGGGAGGTCGTGCCGTATCAACGGCCAGTGGGCTCGATGCTGGGATCGAATGCCGCTGGCGAGGTGCGTGACATTTCTGAAGCGAATCTTGATCTTACCTTGCGACCCGCACGCCCAGGCTCTCTACCGTGCCAGCCGCTGGGCAGGCTCAAACAGGCGCAGGGCTTCGGTGGACCCTTCAAAGCGCCAGTGCCACGGCTCGTAGCTCACGCCTTGCGCATTGCCAGCCGGGAACGAGAGCTGGAAATGGAAGCGATGGGCATGGGCCGCCAGCCAGCGGTAGGCGGGCGTGCGATCGAAACTGGTCGAGACATTGGTGCCGGGCAGGCGAGCATCACCGAGATCGACGGCCAGCCCGGTGCTGTGTTCGGAAAACCCCGGTGGGGCGCTGACCAGGGCCCGGTCTCTGGCGCTCTGGTTGCGCTCGGCCTTGACGTCAAAGAACAGCTGCCGCTGCAGGGATAACGAGCGGAACGCACTGAGCACCACCAGATTGACCCCATCGGCGGCAGCGGCCCGTTGCATCGCCAGCAGCGCCTGGGCCGCATCGCGCTGCAGGCGCAGACCGGAACTGATGGCGACGAGCTGGCCGGCCGGTACTTCGGGATAGGGGAAATGGCCCAGCAGCCGGCCATCGGCGCTGAGGCGAGCCTTGAGACCGGCGACAGGCGGTGGTGTCTGCCAGCGGCGCAGGGGGCCCGCCATCAGCAGCAGCACGAGGCCCGTGGCCAGGCCACTGACGACCAGCAGCCTGAGCAGACGACCGAGGAGTGAGGGGCGTCGCGGTTTCGATGGCTGACTGCGACGGGCGAGCGGAATCTCTTCCCCGATCAACGGTGCGGGCACAACCACCGGCAAAGGGCTTGATCGTAGTGGCCGCGCCCGTCTGGGCTAGCAGCAACCAGTCAGGTCGCCGCTGGCGATCGAGCGGTGTTAGTTTTTTCGGCCAGGATCCCTTTGGTGGAGCAGGTTTCAAGATGTTGCGAGTCGCGGTGGTGGGCGGCGGCCCGAGCGGTTCCTGTGCTGCCGAAGTGCTGGCCAAGGCGGGCATTGAAACTTGGCTGTTTGAGCGCAAGCTCGACAATGCCAAGCCCTGTGGGGGAGCGATCCCGCTGTGCATGGTCCAGGAGTTCGACCTGCCGGAATCGATCATTGACCGCAAGGTCAACAACATGAAGATGATTTCCCCTTCGAATCGGGAGGTGGACATCCATCTGGACAATCCCGCCGAGTACATCGGCATGTGCCGCCGCGAAGTCTTTGATGCCTTCCTGCGTAACCGTGCCGCCGACCTCGGCGCTCACCTGGTCAACGGCCTGGTCCAGAGCATTGACACCGGCAAGAACCGTCAGGGGCCCTATACGCTCCATTACGCCGACTACTCCGGCACCGGCCTCACCGGTGAACTCAAAACCCTTGAGGTGGACCTGATCGTTGGTGCCGATGGCGCCAACAGCCGGGTTGCCAAGGCGATGGATGCCGGCGATTACAACGTGGCGATCGCCTTCCAGGAGCGGATCCGACTGCCACCCGAAGAGATGGCCTACTACGAAGATCTGGCCGAGATGTACGTGGGCACCGACGTCTCGCCTGATTTCTACGCCTGGGTGTTTCCCAAATACGACCATGTGGCCGTGGGCACCGGCACGATGCAGAAGAATCAGAGTCTGATCAAGGGCCTGCAGAAAGGTATCCGTGAGCGGGCCAGCAATCGGCTGCTGCATGGCGAAGTGATCAAGGTGGAGGCCCATCCGATCCCTGAACATCCTCGCCCCAGGCGGGTGGTGGGGCGCATGGCCTTAGTGGGAGATGCCGCCGGCTACGTCACCAAGAGCTCTGGTGAAGGCATCTACTTCGCGGCCAAGAGCGGCCGGATGTGCGCCGAAGAAATCGTGGCGGCCAGTGGCCATGGCGCCAGGATCCCGACTGAAAAAGATCTCAAGGTGTACCTGAAAAAATGGGACAAAAAATACGGCGCCACCTATAAAGTTCTTGAAATTCTGCAGAATGTCTTTTACAGCAACGATCCAGCCCGTGAGGCTTTCGTTGAAATGTGCGATGACAAGGACGTGCAGCGGCTCACCTTCGATAGCTATCTCTACAAGCGGGTGGTGCCGATCAACCCCTGGCAGACGCTCAAGCTCACCTTGCTGACCTTCGGCGCCTATCTGCGTGGCCAGGCTTTCGCCCCTTCCAAATACAAGCCGGTGCCCAGCGCTGTTCGCAGTGAAGTCGAAATGGCAGCCATCCATGCCGCGGATGCTGCCGCCAAGATCGCTGGTGCCAATGGACTCGATCCCAGCCACGGGGTTTCAGCTGACAGCGCTGAACCGAAGCCTGCGGCCGAAACCGGCGAGCGCGAACCGCTGCTGGCGGGCAAGAGCTGAATGGCCTGCTGGCTGGATCCAGCCGCAGCCACATCGTTCGGCCGTGCCTGGCGCGCCTGAACCGGAGACACCAACACCAGGGCAGGGACCTCCCCCAGCAGGGGGCTGGGGGGTACTCCTTTTTGAACCTTGATCTGGTGGGGTCGTAGGGATCGCTCCCACGGAGGGATGCCAGCGACGCGCTAAGGGGCCTTCTGCCCCCTGGCTTCGGCTCCAAGGCCAGCTCACTAGCTGCTTCAGCCCTGCAGTCGGCTGAAATCAGCCAGCACTGCAGCCTGATTGCGCAACACCGCCAGCAGGTTGAGGCGGTTGGTGCGTACGGCTGCGTCGTCCGCCATCACCAGCACGCTCTGCTCACCATCGAAGAAGGCTGCCAGCACCGGTGCACTCTCCGCCAAGGCCGTTGCCAGGGAGGCATAGCGTTCCGGCTCATGGCCGCAGACGATCGGCTCCAGCTGCTCCAGCACGGCCAGCATGGCGCTCTCGCTCGGGGAGCTGAACAGGTCGGGGTTGACCACCCCGGCTGCGCTGAGCACCGCGGGCTTGAGGTCGCCTTTTTCCGCCAGCCGTGCAGCGCGCTGCACCACAGCCTGCACGGCGCCGAGGCTGCCAGCGGCACGCAGCTGCAGCAGCAGGGCCGCCCGCTGGCGGGCATCGGCCGGATCAGCGAGCACCCGCTGCAGTGCCACGCTGTTGCCGGCCACCGCCTGCACCAGATCCACAGCGATCCCCTGCTCTTCCAGCAGGCTGACCAGGCGCTGACGCAGAAATTCGGCCAGTTCCACCGCCAACTGGCCGGCGTCGAGCTTGTACTGGGGCAACAGCTGGGCCCAATGGCGACAGGCGCGCTCGAGCAGGGCCAGCAGATCCAGGCTCCAGCCCCGATCCCAGAGGATCTGCAGCAGCCCATTACCGGCCCGGCGCAGGGCATAGGGGTCGGAGGAGCCGCTGGGTCGCTCCCCTTTGGCATAGATGCTCAGCAGCAGCTCCAGCCGTTCAGCCATGGCCAGCACCGCTCCTGCCTCCGAGCCCGGCAGCTGGTCACCGGCACCCCGGGGCAGATAGTGCTCCAGCACCGCCAGCGCCACGGGCCGCGGTTCGCCTTCCGCCAGCAGGTATTTGGCCCCGATCACCCCCTGCAGCTCCGGGAATTCCCCCACCATCTGGCTCACCAGATCGTGCTTGCACAGATGGGCTGCCCGGCGGGCATGACTGCCGCAGAGCTCGCCCAGGGCCAACTGCTCCAACAGCACATCGGTGCACCATTCGAGCCGCTCGCAGCGGTCGCGCAGGCTGCCCAGACCCTCGGCGAAGGTGACGCGATCGAGCTGGTCGCGGCGGTCGATGCTGGCGACGCGGCGATCGGCGGCGATGAAGAACTCCGCATCGGCCAGCCTGGCCCGCAGCACCCGCTCATTGCCCCGCTGAATCGTGGCTGCCGCCGCTGCCAGCCCATTGCCGATGCAGAAGAAACGGGGCAGCAGGCTGCCGTGGGCCTCGAGCGCCAACGGATCGGGGCTGGCGGACGGCTGCAACAGGGGGACATAGCGCTGGTGGGAGCGCATCACCGTGCTCAACACCTCCGGGGGCAGGCTGAGAAAGCGCTCCTCAATCGTGCCCTCGATCAACTGGGGGGATTCGACCAGATCGATCAGTTCCTCGAACAGCGCCTCGGGTAGATCGATGGAGGCGCCAAGGCCTGCAGCCCGCTCCTCCAACTGGTCGCGGATCCAGCGGCCCCGCTCGGCCCGGTCCACCTGCACATCGGCGGCCGCCATCTGGAGTGGGTAGCTGGCCGCACTGGTGATCGCGATGGCCTCCGGCCGCAGCCGATGGCCGCGACTGAGCCGCCCGCTGCGCAGGGGCGGATCGCATTCCGCCAGTTCCACCGGCACCAGCTGATCGTCGAGCAGGGCCACCAACCAGCGGATCGGGCGACTGAAGCGGGCCTCGCCTTCGCCCCAGCGCATGAACCGACGACCCTGCAGGCAGGCGATCCAGCGGGGCACCAGTTCGGCCAGCACCTCGATCGTCGGCCGCCCGGGTTCAAGGCTGCGGGCGAACACAAACGGACCTTTGTCCGTCTGGCGCACCTCCAGCTGGCTGGCCTCGATGCCGCAGCGTCTGGCGAAACCGATGGCCGCCGCAGTGGGCTGACCTTGCTTGAAAGCCTGCTGGGCCGGAGGCCCTTTGCGTTCCTCTGCCAGATCCCGCTGTTGCAGCGGCAGGTCCGTCATCGTCACCACCAGGCGGCGGGGGGTGCTGGTGACCCGCAACGCCGAGGCCTCAAGGCGACTGTTCTCCAGATCCGCTGCCACGGCAACTTGCAGCTGCGGCAGGGCCAGGCGGGCAAAATCGGCGGGCAGCTCCTCGGTGCCGATTTCCAGCAGGAACGTGGCCATGGATCAGGGCAGGAACAGCGCGACTGTATGCAACAGCCACCAGGGCGCCACCATCCCACGAAATCCGGCTGAAATCACGACAGTTCGATGCGGCCCGAGAGCCATTCGCTAGTTTCGGACTGATTCCGAATGCCGCCGAAACGATGCCCCCGACGCCGGTCACCGACAACCCGTCCATCGGATCGGCGCCGACCAAATTCGAGGCCCTCAAGGCAGCCAGTGGTTACCTCAAGGAACCTCTGCTCAGCGAACTCGATACCGAGAGCCGCCATTTCACGGAGTCGGCTGTCCAGATCCTGAAGTTTCACGGCAGCTATCAGCAGGACAACCGCGACAACCGCCGCAAGGGCGTCGAGAAGGACTGGCAGATGATGCTGCGGCTGCGCAGCCCTGGGGGGCGCATTCCTCCCGCCCTCTATCTCGCTCTCGACGACCTGGCCGATCGCCTCGGCAATGGCACCCTCAGGACCACCACCCGCCAGGCCTTCCAGATGCATGGCATCGCCAAGGCGGATCTGCGTGAGGTGATCGGCACCATCGTCCGTTCGATGGGCTCCACCCTCTCCGCCTGCGGCGACATCAACCGCAACGTGATGGCACCGGCGACACCGACCCAGAGCGGTGGCTACCCCGCCGCCCGGCAGCTGGCCGAGGACATCGCCGACCTGCTCACACCGCAGGCGGCGGAGGGCTCCTATCTCGATCTCTGGGTTGATGGCGATCTCGCCTATCGCATCAAGCCCCGGGTCGCCGTCCGGAAGGTGAAAGCGCGCCAGGGCGAAGGCACCATCTTCAGCGGCGATGCGGCCGAACCCCTCTACGGCGCCACCTACCTGCCACGCAAGTTCAAGATCGCCGTCACCGTTCCCGGTGACAACTCGGTGGATCTGCTCACCCAGGACATCGGCCTGGTGCTGTTCAGCGATGCCGCTGGCCGCGCCCTGGGCTGCAACGTCTACGTGGGCGGCGGCATGGGTCGCACCCACAACAAAGAGGAGACCTTTGCGCGCAGCGCCGACCCGCTCGGCTGGGTAGCGATCGATCACGTGCTGGATCTGGTGCAGGCGATCGCCGCTCTCCAACGGGATCATGGCGATCGTCAGCAGCGGCGCCATGCCCGCATGAAGTACCTGATTCAGGATCGGGGTGTGGCCTGGTTCCGGCAGGAACTGGAGCGTTATTTCCCCCATCCGATCAAGCGGCTGCGGCAGGAACCCAAGGCCAAGCTGCTGGACTATCTCGGCTGGAACCGCCAGGGCGATGGCCTCTGGTATGTCGGCCTGCCCCTGCTCTGCGGCCGCCTCGAAGGCGACGTCAAGGTGGGCCTGCGCCAGCTGGTGGCCACCTATCAGCTCGACGTGCGGCTCACCCCCAACCAGGATCTGCTGCTCTGCAACATCGGCAGCAACCAGCGACAGGGGATCCGCCAGGCCCTGGAAGCGCTTGGCTTCGAGGCCCCCGAGGCCCCGGCTCGCCTGGCCCGCCATGCGATCGCCTGCCCGGCGATGCCCACCTGTGGGCTGGCGATCACCGAATCGGAGCGCATCCTGCCCCAGGTGCTCAACCGGCTCGAGGCCCTGCTGGCGAGCCTGAAGATCGACAAGTCGATTCTCATCCGCATGACCGGCTGCCCCAATGGCTGCGCCCGCCCCTACATGGCCGAGATCGGCCTGGTGGGCAGCGGGGTTGAGAGTTATCAGCTGTGGCTGGGGGGAACCCCGGGGCTGACCCAGTTGGCCCGGCCCTTCCTCGAGAAAATGCCGCTGGAGCAGCTGGAGAGCACCCTGGAGCCGCTGCTCACCACCTGGCACCAGGAAGCGGGTGCCCGCACCAGTTTCGGCGACTGGATCAACAAGGTCGGCGACGATCGGGTCAAGGCGCTGCTGACCACCCCATGAACCAGCCCGATCATCGCCGCCAGCATCGGGTCCGACCCGATCGTCACCGGGGCTCGGGCTCGCCGCGCCGGCGCCCTTGGGCCAGGTGCTGGCTCACGCTGGTGCTCGGAGGCGCCGCCTTGCCTGTGACCATGGCCGAACCGGGGCTGGCGGCCAGCATGCCGCCGTTGCCGCCAGCGCGGCAGGTGCTTTACGACCCGGATCCGGCCACCTGCAAACCGGCTTCGCTGCAGAGCAATTTCCAGAAGCAACTACTGCCCTGGGCCGATCAACCTGCCGCTGTCCAGGCCAGCTTGCGCCAGCTTCAACTGGAGATGCTCCAGGCGACGTTGCAGCGGTGCGTGCGCAAGGGTCTGTTAACTCCCGAGCAGGTCAGCAGCCTGGAGCAGGCGCTGGGGTTGCCGCCGGGCGAACCGCCGACTCAACCCTCCGGGGCCCGTCCATAGATCGCCCTGGCCTGGCCAAGCCGCCAGGCCCAGAGCTGATCGCCATGGCTGAAATGCCACCATTCGTTGGGATGCTGGGCAAAGCCGGCCCCCTCCATCACCTGGCGTAACAGCTGCCGGCGGCCATGCCAGAGGCCAGCCTCGCCATCGGGATCGCGGCTGGCAGCAGCGGCGTGATGGTCGGGCTCGGACACCGCGCCGATCGCGTCGATGGCACCTCCCATCTCCAGCAACTGCCCACCAGCCTTGGCCAGGGTGAGATCCACAGCGGCTCCGGTGCTATGGGGAGGGGGTGTGGCTGGATCGACACTGGGCGGAGCCCAGAAGCGACCCACCGCCGCCACCACCTGATCGCGGCTCGGGCTGGGCTGACAGGGATCAACACCGCGCTGCCTGCATTCGGCGGCAATGGCGTGATCCACCATGAACTGCTGCACCGCCACGGGCCGCCAGGCATCGAAAATCGCCAGACGCCACTGGGGCTGCTGCAGCTGGAGCCGAGCCTCGGCCTGCAGCAGGCGTTGCAACACGCCCTGGCGCAGTCGGAATGGCGATCCCAACTGGCCATAGGGGGCCCCGAGGGCCTGATAGGGATGGGGCTCGATGCGCCATAAAGGCGGTGGCAGAGCCGTCAGCGGCTCGCCGTTGTCGTCGATCGGGATCGGGCTCCAGGGACGCATGGTCAGTTCAGACGGGCGGCATCGACCAGGCGACGGCGCTGATCCTCCAGGGCCTGGCGCAGCAGTGGCTGGCCGCTCAGCTCCGGATCCTCATCCAGCAGGTTTCGGGCCACATCCCGCGCCAGCTCAAGCATGTCGCCATCGTCGCTGAGGCTGGCCAGAGCCAGGTCGGGCAGGCCCGACTGACGGGTGCCCAGCACTTGGCCGGGGCCCCGCAGGCGCAGATCCATCTCGGCGATCTCGAAGCCATCGTTGCTGCGCACCAGCACCTCCAGCCGCTGCTTGGCGCTGGCATTGCGGCCGTCGTTGATCAGCAGGCAGTGGGAGGCCGCCGCCCCCCGGCCGACCCGGCCGCGCAACTGATGCAGCTGGGCCAGGCCGAAGCGGTCAGCGTGCTCAATCACCATCACGCTGGCGGCCGGCACGTCCACCCCCACCTCCACCACGGTGGTAGAAACCAACACCTGACAACTGCCGCCGGCAACGGCGGCGATGGCGCGCTGCTTCGCCTCGCTGTTGAGCCGCCCATGCAGCAGACCCACCTCGAGATCGGGAAACACCGTCTCAGCCAGATGGCGATGCACCTCCACCGCCGAGCGCAGATCAACCTTCTCCGATTCCTCCCCCAACGGCAGCACCACATAGGCCCGCTGCCCCAGGGCCACCTG
>CAIZOZ010000499.1 GCA_903934745.1 uncultured cyanobacterium | reverse complement strand
GGTTTTGGCCACAGTGAACGTGGCACTGACCAGAAACAGCCAGCTCACCACCATGTAGGCTTTCTGCCAGTCTTCGATGGCCATGCGCCACAGGCCCCAGGCGGTCAATGCGAAGGCGGCAATGAAGCCCGTCCACACGGTCATGATCCAGCCACCGGTGTCCACCTGTCCATCGCGGTTGTCGCGGATGGTTTTGGCCACGGTGAATGAAGCAAACAGGCAGAAAAACAGGCCAATGGCCAGAAAGGCCCGATCCAGCTCCTGGCTGGCCCGCATCGCCCAGAAGAAGGTATTGGTCTCCTGCTGGCTGGTCTGGCGCAGCTGCTCCACCCGCTCTTCTTGGGCCTCGCTGCTAGCAACCCGCTCCACCTTCACGGGCACATCACCCTTCACCAGCTCGCTGCCGCGGAAGTTGAGGGCAGCCTTGAAGCTCTTGACGCCACTCCCTAGAGCTGCGCTTGGCACCGGCTCCCAGATCAGCTTGAGGGCCTCAGCCAGCAGCCCATTGCGCTCTGGCACCGAGGGTGCCTGCTGGTTGCGGGTCTGCTCCCAGTCTTCCTCTTGCGCGGTGGGGATCTTGTAGGTGCCATCAGCCGCCTTGCGGATCAGGTTGCGTTCAGCTAGGTGCCGGCAGGCCTCCTGCACCTGCGATTCGAGCGAATCGGCATCGATGGCTGGGTGCAGCACCACGGCCACATTGCGCTCCGTGGCCGGCACCTGCTCGACGAACTGCAGCAGGCAGATCGCCTTCGCCACCGGCACCGCTAGCGGATGATCGGCTTTGCTGGCGATGTCGACGATCTTGCCGCGGTACTGCGAATCGATGTTGTTGCTTTGTAGATCAAACACCCGATCCAGGGTCACCAGCGCGCCCACCTGCTTGCCAGCCAGCCCGCTTTGGGGATTGGTGAGCAGCTCCTGGGCCAGCTTGATGATCGCCCGGTTGGCACCGCCGAACTGCTTGCTGGCGCCCCCGGAGAGGCGCAGACCCGACACCACCTGAATGATCAGCTCGATCTGATACGGCAGCAACGGATAAAGATCGGAGAAGCTCTTGCCGTTCAGCTCGGGCAAGCGAATCTTGGTGTCGAGCTTGGTGTGGGTGGCCAGGCGGCCCTGGTGCTGCTGGAACAGCTCGGTGAGGGTCACCTCTCCCTGGGCGCTCTTGCCCAGCACCCGCCGGCTGGTCACCTCAGCGATGTCGGAGGGCTCCAGCACCGGCTTGTAGGGGAAGCGATCCTGCAAACGCGCCAGCTCGGTGCGGTTGTCGTCGAGGTAACCCACCACATCGGAGAGCTTCTCCTGGGAGGTGACCATCACCCACACCCTGCCGCGGCCCTTAATGCCCAGCTGCTGCACGATCGCCTGTAGATCGAGCATCTTCTGGATGTCGCGGGCCACATACTGGCCCACCTCATCCACCACAAACATCAGCTGCTTACCGGGATGCTTGCGCTCCATCAGCTCGATGGTGCGCTCCGCCAGGCTGGCAGGTGTGATCGGCACGTTTTGGTCGCGGGCGTTTTTAAGCCAGCTGTCTTTCTCGGCGTAGGTCTGCGGTTCTATGGCGTGCATCACGGCACTGGCCCTAGGCATCGCCTGCAGCAGGCGCGTCTTGGCGATCGCCCAGTCTTCTCCTGGGTAAAGCTGAGCGAAGACATCAAGGAAAGCCTGCATGCGGCCCTGCTCCTCCAGCTCGATTTCTAGTTCGGCCACCTCGAGACTGCTGGAGTAGCCGAGGTGATCGAGCAGCTTGCGATAGAAGATCTTGGTGAGATCTTCGCTGGCGTTGACGTTGCGATCCGCCGAGACATCAAAGATGATCGCTTCTGTGGGGATCTGCTCCTGGATCGCCCCCAGCAACGCCTTGATCGTCTGATTATTAGCCCGCTGCGCCAGTAGGTCGCCGGCGCTGACGCCGCCCAGGTCCCGGTTGCTGATCGCTAGGCCCACATATTTGGCGAAGCTCGACTTACCTGCCCCGAAGAAGCCCGCCACCCAGATCGCAATCGCTTCGCTGGGTTGATTCACCGACTGGCGGTAACCCTCCAGCACCTTGAGCATGCTGCTTTCAATCGATTCGGTGAGGATGTATTCATCGATCTCCTGGCGCACGATCGCCACATCGTCTTGATCGACCTTGATCACTTCTTCGATCTTGCGATCGATCTGGCCGGAGAAGAGTTCGCGAATGGTTTGGGAGGTCATGGTCAGGCGAACAGCTTGGGGCGGTAGTTGTGGTCGGCATCTGCTTCATCCATAAAGCGCAGCCCTGCTGGACCATCCCGCTGGCCGGGGTAAAAGAGCACCACCGGATGCAGCACCCGGTTGCGCAGGTTCTCCAGCAACGCCGACGGGCGGTGCAGGTCAAAGAGCGACCCCACCCGCTCCAGAAACACGAGGTGGCTGCTGGTCGGCTTGGAGGTATCCACCGCCTGCGCCACCAGCTCATCCAAGGGCACCGCTCCAGCTGCCTTGCCGCTGAGCACGTCCCGCAGGGTGTCGCGCACCAGCTCTGGCCCCAGCGAGGCTTCCGCCTCTGCGATCTCCTCCAGCGACAGGCCGGCGGCTTTGATCGCCTGCTCCAGCAGCGCCGCCAGCGAAAGCCGCTGCACTGTCTTGCCCGCGTTCTCCAGCCGGATCGTGAGATCGCGCAGCTCAGCTCTGAGCTCCCATTCGTCCTCCGGTGGATACAGGAAGATCCCGAAGGGCATGTCGGTGTAGGTGCTCAGCCCTGCCCCGGAGTCAGCGGCAGTGAGTACGGGCTCAAGTTGCTGCTGCAGGCAGCGCTGCCACTCCTTCATGCCTGCACCGCGAGCTCCCAGGGTTTGGCTCATGACCACACCTCCTGCACCAGGGCCTCGGCACTGCTGGCCGGCAGCTTGAGATCCACCACCGAGCCAGCGCGGTAGTAGCTGATCACCTTCGCCTGGTGCAGCAGCAGCAAGCGGTGCTCTAGCTCCGCCTCGGGCAGCCTGAACCACAGCCAGCGCGGATCAGCCAGGGCCGCTGCGGTGGTGCGGTTGCTGGCCAGGGCCTGCAGCAGCACATAGAGCAGGGGTTCATCAGCCAGGTAGTAGGCCGTGAAGCGGCGCTTAATGCGGCCCTGCAGCAGAGCGAAGTCCACACCGGCCTTGAGCAGCCCGCCAGCGACCCGTTTGCGGGTGGCCTCGCTCCAGGCGGCCACCTCGGGGTGCTCCTGGCTGCCGGTGCCCTCCAGCCAGGCGAGGGCCTGATCTGTCTGGAGCAGATCGCCACCGGCGCTGTAGATCTGCGCGCTCCAGCTCAACCCGTCGCCCAGCAGCCGATCGCTGTTGGCGAGGTGCCACAGCAGCAGGGGTTTCCAGTGGCGCTGGCCCGTGGTGGTGCGGGTCGCCAACACCAGGGGCAGGTCCCGGCCGGCGGGATCAAAGCGGGAGCTAATGGCACCGCACACCTTCTTGAGCCAGGCCTGCGTGGGGGCGCCGATGCTGTTGCTCTGGCGCAGGCGATCGAGGTTGGCGCGCTTGCTGACCTCAAGCTCCCAGCCCTGCAGCGCCTGCAGGGTGTCGCTAATTAAGGGACCGCGGATAAGGCCATCGCTGCGGTAGGGGGAGCTAGCGGGGGGTTTGGTTTTTGCTTTGGTCGAGCCCTTGGGCGCTTTGGGCCTGGCCTTGGCTGCTGGTGCCGCTGGCTTGGGCTGGTGGGATTCGGCCTTCGCCTGGACAGATGTTTTGGAGCTGGCCTTGCGTGCCGGCTTGGGGGGCATGGGCTTTGCCGGAGCAGCCGCCTTCTTCTCGGTGGCGGGAGCAGCCGCCGCCGCCGCCGCCGGCTTGCGCTTGGTCTTGGTTGCCGACGCCATCAGCCCGCCACCTGCAGGTAGGGCACCACCAGCTGGCCGGACTGGCCACACACGAACCCTGCTGCCAGTTTCTCCACATGACCCTGGTGGATCTCGGCTGGATCCTCCAGCCGCAGGGCCTTGGCCGTCTGTGGCGTCTGCTGCCGTGCCCAGTCGATTGCCGCCGGGTCCAGCTCGGCCAGCTCGATCAGGGCCTGCGGCCACTGTTCCGGCGTCAGGGTCCAGGCTGCCTGGAAGCAGTCCGCCCACTCCTGGGGTGCATCCAGCCAGCGGTTGCGCTCGTTCTCGTAGGCGTCTTCCAGCTGGGGCGTCAGGCGAAACAGATGGCAGGTGATCGCTCCTCCCGGGCTGGGCTGAATCCCCAAGGCCTCGTCGCAGGCCAGCTGGGCCACCCGGAAGCCAGCCCTGGTCTGGGCGAACGGCGAGGAGCGCGGAAAGCCCTGCTGGAACAGGAACTCCCCAGTGCCCGTCAATACGCCACTGTTCCACCAGCCCAGCCGCTGGGTCTCGCCCAGGGCCGCCACCACCAGGCGAAGCTTGAAGAGCTGGCGGAAGTCCATCCGGGTGGGGCAGGGTGCGGCTATCTCGCCCCAGGATGATGCCTTAATGGCGCAGCTGGCCAGTGATTGGCAAAACCCTGCGGCACAGGGGGTTTGCTCGCTGGCCGAGGCAGTTCCACAATTATGCGCTGGGTGCATATTTTTGAGGGCATTGGCTATACAACCCCTCACGCAGGAGCCCCCCCGCCAGCACCCACCCCTTCTTTCAACGACCCCTCCAACCCCAGCAGTGCTCCAGCTCCCCGGGCCGCCGCCCGGAAGGCGCGGCGCTGGATGACCCGCAGCGTTGCCTTGGCAGCTGCAGGTGCCTGCAGCTCCTGGGGCAGCAGCAGCCACAACTGTTCTTGC
>CAIZOZ010000498.1 GCA_903934745.1 uncultured cyanobacterium | reverse complement strand
TGGTCAGCAGAGAACGCTGGGGCATGGGGTGCGGTGGTCAGGCCTCAGCTGGTTATAGCCAGGGGCCCTCGGCTGAACAGCCGGCGTTGCTGGCCGTGGCGCTATTCAGAGCTTCTTCAGCCGGCTGCCCAGCAGGAACACCACCGCCATCGCCAGATAGCCGAGCGCCCAGGGACTGCCGGTGCCCCAGCCCGGATTCAGCACCGTGTCGGCGCTGGTGAAGCGCCAGGCGTGCAGCAGTCCCACCCAGGAGAGTGCCGCCGCCACCAGGGCGCAGAGGGCGGCGGCCCGGAAGCGCTGCTCGATCACATACACGAGCATGCCGGCCAGCAGCATCGCCGCCACGATCTGGCCCTGCTCCAGGGCGAACGCTCCCGCTGCCCAGACATCGGCCTGTTGCAGCGGCAGCAGCATGGCCGGCGAAAAGGGATGGGCCTCGCTGCCGGCCCCACCCGCCCTCAGGCCCGCCTTGAGCAGCAAGGAGCCCCAGCCGGCCAGGCCGGGCAGCAGTCCGAGCGCAACCGCCGCCGCATGGCGCGGCGGCGTGGCCTGAAAGGCCTGGGCCGCGATGATCAGGGCGATGTAGAGCACGATCGCCATGCCGGCTTCAATCGGCACCAGCTGGCCGATCAGCCCGAATAGTCCCAGCAGGCAGCCCAGGCCCATCACCAGGCCATTCAGCCAGGAGTAGCCGATGCGGGCGCCCATGCCCTTCCAGCCGGGATGGCCGATGTAGATCGTGGTGGGGAAGCAGGAGCCCAGCAGGGCCGCCACCATGGTGCCGAGGCCATTGATCAGCAGCGAGCTGCGCACTGGGTAGTCGTCGCCAGCGACGGCGGCGCTTTCGATGTTCTGCAGCGAGCCGAGCACGTTGAACAGCCCCATCGGGATCGTCACCCCCAGCCAGGGCAGCAGCTGCTCGCGGCCGGCCCAGAGGGCGCCGATCTGCAGGCTGGGCAAGCGCAGGCCCACCTGGCTGGCGTTGGCCTGCCAGGTGGCGGCATCCACCTGCAGCAGGCCGGTGGCCCAGGCCAGCGCCACCCCCACCAGCACCGCCAGCAGGCCGCCGGGCAGGGGCAGTTTCACCGAGCCGAAATAGGCCAGCAGGATCACCGCCAGCACCGCCAGCCCCACCACCGGCATCGCATAGGTGCGCAGCAGGAAGCCCAGACCGATGTAGCCGAGGGCAATGCCGGCCAGGGTGGCGAGCAGGGCGGCCCGGGGCAGCCAGCGGCGCAGCACGTCGGCGCAGAAGCCCCCGGCCGCCTCGATCAGGCCCGAGCCCAGGCAGGCCAGCAATCCCGCCTGCCAGGAGAGGGTCACGGCCGCCTCGGCGCTCAGCCCCTGGCCCAGGGCCGAGAGCTTCACCGGCAGCATCACCAGAAACACATAGGCGAACAGGCTCACCGTGTTGATGCCGTAGGGCAGGGCGGTGCGGTCGCCTCGGCCTTCGGCGCTGCCGAGCCGGTGGGCCTGGATGGCATAGGCGATGTTGCCCACCACCAGGCTCAGGCCCGTGGCCGGCAGAATCGAGCCGAAGATCAGGCTGTCGGGGTAGCCGAGCACGCCGCGGCAGAGCGAGACGATCAGCAGGATCTGGATCAGGTTGTCGAGCCCCAGGCCCAGGAAGCCGTCAAGATCGCCGCGCACCCACCAGCGCGGACCGGAGTCGGGCCGTGGGTTGCTGAGGCTGCTGCTGCCGGTAGTCCCGGCGGACGGATCGCTGCGCATCGGCATGGAAGGCTCCTGCGGAGGCTAGGGGGCCATCTATCTCCCCCGGCTCTGAACCGGCCCCTGCCCTGAACCGGATCGGCCGACTCCGCCGGCCGGATGGTGCGGCTCAGCAGACCCCGGCTGACGGTCAGGCTCGCCAGGCCAGATCCCGCCCCATGCATGCTGCGACCAGGGCTGCGCCGCCAGCCAGCCCTCCCACCCTCAACCGCTGTCTGGGGCCGGTGGCCGTCACCGCCCAGGCGGTGGCCACCGTTGGTCTCACCCTCACCGCGGTGATCACCATCCCTGAGGCCGCCCGCAGCGCCGGCCACGCCACCTGGGTCTGCTAGGCGATTGCCCTGGTGGTGCGGGCGCGTTTGTTGCTGGCGTCCTGAAGCCGGTCCGGGAACAGCACGCCATCGAGGTGGTCGCATTCGTGTTGCACCACCCGGGCGTGGAAACCCTCCACCTCGCGCTCGATCCAGAGGCCAGCGGGGCTGAGGGCGCGGTAACGCAGGCGCCGGGCCCTCGGCACCTCAGCCCGCAGCCCCGGCACGCTCAGACAGCCCTCCCAGTCGCTGTCCAGCTCATCGCCCAGGGGCGTGAGCTCGGGGTTGATCAGGATTGTTTCCGGAATCGGCGCTGCTTCCGGGTAGCGCGGATTGCCATTGATGCCGAAGATCACCACCCGCAGCGGGACGCCGATCTGGGGGGCGGCCAGGCCGGCGCCGTGGCGGGCGGCCATGGTGTCGCGCAGGTCGGTGATCAGGGCCTCCAGCTCCTGGCTGCCAATCAGGCTGCTGGGCACCGCTGGACTGGGCTGCCGCAGCCGCGGGTCACCGATCTCGAGCACGGGGCGGACAGCCATGGGTATGGATCAGCTGGTGGTGTGGAACAGAATTGGTGGTGTGGAACAGTCAGTGGTATCGAACACCGTCAGTGGTAGGGAACAGAGCTGATGGTATGGAACTGAGTTGGTGGTGCGGAACAGACAAGTGCTTTGGTAGCTGTTCTGAATAGTCAGTTGCGCTGCAAGCAGTGGCGCTGCAAGCAGTTGCACTGAACAGTGTGTTGAGTGGAGCGGTGTTGAGTGGAGCGCCGTTCTGAGCGGGCCAGTGTGCTGAGCGGATCAGTGTGCTGAGCGGAGCGTTGCTCTGAGCCGTCAGCGGTGCGGAGTCGTCAAGGCTGCGGAGCAACGGGCGGGTTGGCGCTATTCTGCGACACCTCGGTATTGCCGTGGCCAAAAGCCACAGGATTCCGTGTTGCCGAGGATAAAAAAACCAGGATTCCGTCCTTTTCGACAGAATCCCGTCACTACTCCTGTTCGATGGCTTTTTTCAGCGATTTTCTTTGGATGGCGGGGGGAATCCTGCTGCTGTTCGGCGGCGGCGAGCTGTTCGTGGCCGGCTCGGTGGCCCTGGCCCTGCTGCTGCGCATCCCCCAGATCGTGATCGGCCTGACGGTCGTGTCGCTCGGCACCAGCGCTCCGGAGCTGTTCGTCAGCCTGCTCTCCACCTTTCAGGGCGACGACGGCATCGCCGTCAGCAACGTGGTGGGCAGCAACATCTTCAATGTGTTGATCGTGCTCGGCATGAGTGCGCTGGTGATGCCGCTGCGCGTCAAGAGCCGCCTGGTGCGCCGCGACGTGCCGCTGCTGCTGGGCGTCTCGATGGCGGTCTGGGGCATGGCCTCGGGCGGCCGCCTCACCTGGCAGGCGGGCGTGGCGCTGCTGGTGGCCACGGTGATGAACATCGTCTGGGAAATGCGCACCGCCGGTGAGCATCCCGAGGAGGGCGATCCGATCGACGAGAGCGAGCGGGCCACCCCACGTGTGGCGGCCGCCAAGCTGGCCGCCGGCCTGGTGCTGTTGGTGGTGGGCTCCCAGTTGCTGGTGAAAGGGGCGATTGGCGCCGCCACCCAGCTGGGCGTCAGCGAGACGGTGATCGGCCTGACGATCGTGGCGGCCGGCACCTCGATGCCGGAGCTGGTCACCTCCCTGGTGGCGGCCTCCAAGGGCAAGGCCGACCTGGCGATCGGCAATGTGGTGGGCAGCAACCTGCTCAATCAATTGGTGATCCTGGGCCTCTGCGCCACCGTCTCCGGCGGCGAGGGACTGCTGGTCGATCCGGTGATGATCGCCCGCGATCTGCCGATCATGGTGCTCACCACCCTCGCCTGCCTGCCGATTTTCTGGACCGGTGGGGTGATCACACGGCTGGAGGGCGGCATCCTGGTGGCCCTCTATGGGCTGTACCTGGTGGAGCAGCTGCTGTTGTATCGAGCTCCCACGGTGCTGGATGAATATCGCCTGGTGGTGGTGGTGGCGGTGCTGCCGCTGCTGCTGGTCTTCCTCACCTGGCAGGTGGTGAGCTGGCGTCAGCGGCGCTCTGTTGCCGTTCCGTCAACCGGGCTGGGGGAATAGGCTCAGGGATTGAGAGTGCACCCTGTGCTGGCTACGTTCGGCGGCGATTGGATCGACCCCGAAGCCCTGCAACAGCTGCTCCAGACTTGGGGTTACGGCGTGATCTTCGTGGCGATGCTGCTGGAGAATGCCGGCTTGCCCCTGCCTGGCGAGACCGTCACCCTGCTCGGTGGCTATGCCGCCGGCAGCGGCCAGCTCCATGGCCTGGGCGTGATGGCGGCGGCGGCGGGCGGCGCGATCCTGGGCGACAACATCGGCTACTGGGTGGGGCGGCGGGCCGGCTGGAGCCTGATTCTGCGGGTCGGTGGCCTGCTGCGGCAGTCGCCGGAGCAGCTGGATCGGCTGCGTGAGCAGTTCCTGCGCCATTCCGGTAAGTCGGTGCTGCTTGGCCGTTTTGTGGCGGTGCTGCGGGTGGTGGCCGGGCCGATGGCTGGGGCGGTGGGCATGCCCTATCCCCGCTTTCTGCTCTGTAATGCCGCCGGCGCCGTGCTCTGGGCCGGCACGATGGTGAGCCTCGCCTGGTTGGGGGGGCGCTGGATCCCCTTCGACCAGATGATGCGGGGGGTGATTCAGTTCGGCCTCGGTGCCCTGGCTCTGGTCACCGTCACCCTGGTGCTGCCTCGGCTGCTGTCGCTGCTGGAACGGCGCCAGCTGGAGCGTCAGGACGAGGAGCTCTGAGTCTTCAGCCAGCCAGCCTTGCGTGCGGCTCGATGCAGGTTGTAGGGAGGCCAGGGGGGATCATGGGGCCAACTGAGGCCGCCTGAGCGATCGCCCTGATGCGCTATCTCCGCTACCTGACCTTCCCGCTGGCGGCCTGTGCCGCCGGTCTGCTGATTGTGCTCGGTGTGCAGGGGCCTTTGGCGGCCTGGCTCACCCTGGTGCTGTTGGCCCTGGAGGTGTCGCTGTCGTTCGATAACGCCGTGGTCAACGCCCGGGTGCTCGACAAGCTCAGCCCCGGCCAGCAGCGCTTTTTTCTCACCTGGGGTCTGGTGATTCC
>CAIZOZ010000497.1 GCA_903934745.1 uncultured cyanobacterium | reverse complement strand
CTGGCTTCTCCCCCGAGCAGCTCGCGGCGCTTTCTGCCCCGCTCGATCGGGCCAACGTCCGCCAGCGGGAGCAGGGCCGCGGGAAAGTGGCATACGTGGAAGGTTGGGTCGCGATCGCTGAGGCCAACCGCATCTTTGGCTTTGATGGCTGGCAGCGCCAGACCGTTGCCATGCAATGCGTCGCCCAGTCCGAACGCACGATCGGTGCCAGAGGCACGAGCAGGGACCAGAAGCCCGGCTGGGGCGTCACCTACACCGCCCGCGTTCGCGTCACCGTCACCGCCGGTGGGCTGCCGGCTCTGGTGCGAGAAGGGAGCGGTGCTGGCCATGGCATCGACGTGGATCTGGGCCAGGCCCATGAATCCGCCCTCAAGGAGGCCGAAACCGACGCCATGAAGAGGGCGCTGATGACCTTCGGGAACCCGTTCGGGCTCGCCTTGTATGACAAACAGCAGCGGCAAGTGAGCAGCGCGGAGGGGCAAGGGGAGGTGCCGCAGCGACAAGCAGAGCAGCGGATTCCGGTCAGTCGCCCTGCGCCAGTCGCTCCCGCTCCCTCCGCCGCTACCCCAGCTCAGGACCACACATCGACCGTGGCTCCTACTGCGTCCCCATCGGCTCCGGCCGACCCCGGCCTGGCGCCCCTCGCTGCCGAAACGATCCAACACCTCCACAGCACCCTGCGCGCGCTACCCCGGCCGCTGCTGGAGAGCCTCACCCGGGCCTTCCGCAAGCGTTTCCAGGTGCCCGATACGGCCGTCACCATCGCCGATCGGATTTGCCAGAAGTGCCATCACGACTGGATTGAGGCCTTTCTGGTATCGCACCCCGAGGTGCGCTCAGCAAAGCAGCACCAAGGCGGCACCGCCTGAACCCCTGGCGTCAAGCCGCCTCCCCTGCTAGTACAGGTGTACGCATGCAAGAGTCGTCATGGTGTCGGTCCCGCTCTCCCGTCTGGAGCCCTCGCGCAAAGAGGAGATCGAGGACTGGCCCTGGTTGGATCAGGCCGTACTCCGCTCCAGCCGTAGTCGCCAGGTCTGCATGACCTGCCATTTCTTCCGCCACCACCCGGGGCCGGAGTGCATCCCGCTGCTCACCTGCCATCTGCATCAGGGCCTGATCGCTCATGGCGAGCACCTCACCCATCGCTGCAGCGGCTGGACAGAAGACCTGCACCGCCATCGGGGCTGGGCGCCTGAGGTGGCTTGAGCGGCAGAGCCAGCAACCGGCCGCCGCTGTCGCCCAAAGAGGCCTGGATCAGCGACGGTCGCCAGGTGCTGCACTTCCGGCCCAGTCGTTGGGATCGCTGGTCCAAGCGACTGGAGGTCACCGTGGGGGAGCTGCTGCCAGATCAACCGGTGCCGCTGCTGAAAAAGCGGCTGGAGCTCAGCCGCGAGCAGGCCCTCAAGCTCTGGAGCGAGAAACGCAAACTGGGCTGGCGAACGACAACGCCGCAATGGCAGCCACCGCTGATTCCGAATGCTGAAAGGCCATCTGCGCTCAGCTG
>CAIZOZ010000496.1 GCA_903934745.1 uncultured cyanobacterium | reverse complement strand
TCGTCAGCGCAGCAGCTTGTGGCGGCGCTGCAGAGCCAGCACCGCTGCCTGCTCACCCTGCCCCTGGATCAGTGGTCCACGGCCAGTTGTATCAGCGCTGGCCAGCTGCCGGTCCTGGCTCGGGGGGAGGTGCAATCCGTTCCTTATCAGCTCGTGGGCTGGCAGCCCCAGGCGACCTCCGCTGCGGCACTGGGTGAGCCAGCTAAAGCCGGGGCGGAGCTGTTGCTGGAGTTGAAGGCCTCGGCAGGCCAGCCGGCCTTGCGTTCGGCTTTCGCGGTGGCGTTGCAGGGCAATCCTCCCCAGGTGAGTGATCTGCGCTTGCTTGGTTTCCGGGGGACCTTGCCATGACCTTGACAGAAACGGTCATGGCCTCGCTGGTGTTCAGTCTGACGGCTGCGGCTTCGCTGCAAATCCTCAGTTTGGTGTCGGGATCGCTGCTGGTGTTGGAGAAGCGTCAGCAGCGCATTGATCAGCTCGAGGCAGGGCTGGTGACGTTCGAGAGTCAGTTGCGCAGGGAGATCCAGCAGGCAACGCCGATCGGTGATTGCCAGCAGGCGGCCAGTCGGTTGTTGCTGGTACTCCAACCATCGCTGCCATTGTCTGGATTACACCAGGAGCTCACCCTGCTGTCCTCCGGCGAGGCCCTGCAGTTGCGGCTTGCGGTGGCTGGATTGAGCCAAACCCGCCAGCGGCTCTACTATCCCGCCGCCTTTGGGCTTTGCCCGGCTCCATCGGCTGTGGAGGTGGCCCGTGCGTCGTCGTGAGTGCCCGGCAGGAGCAGGTTTCACGCTGGTGGAGTTGCTGGTGGTGGTGCTGTTGCTGGGCATTGTCACCACGGCCGCTTTTGTTCAGGTGGGTCGGGATTTCGCCCGGGAACGGGTGGAGAGCGCCAGTCGTCGCCTGGCCCTCGGTGTCGAGTTCGGCCGGGTGGCTGCCAGCCGCCAGGGGCGCCCCTGTGTGCTGCAGCTCAGCGACAGCGGTTGGCAGGCACCGGTGGCCACTAGCTTGCCGCCCTGTCAGGACGAGCGCCTGGGCCTGGGGGAAGGTATTTCCGATCCGGCGGTGCGGATTGAGCACAATCTGCCTGAGCAGGTCCGCTTCAGCAGCAATGGTCTGGTGCTCGATGGCGGCACCGTGCGCATCGCCGCAGTGGGCACGGAGCTGGTGCGTTGTCTGGTGATGTCCTTGCCTCTCGGGGTGGTGCGTGTAGGGCGCTGGCAGGACAGCAACTGCCGGCCTGATCCAGCCCTTTAAATCTTATGAATGATGACCAAGAGAGAAATTGAGCACCGATCTGTTTCGGGGTTTTCCCTGGTGGAATTGCTGCTTGCCCTGGCTCTGGGCTTGCTGCTGTCCACGATGATGCTGCAGGCGCTTCTGGCCCATGGCTCGACCAGCGAACGGCTGGCACGGCTGCTGCGCGAGCGCACTCTGCAGCGACGCACCCTGGAGCTGATCCGGGGGGAGCTGCTGCTGGCCGAGCGCGTGGAGCTGGGCTCCACCGGGTCGATTCTGTCCAGCTGCTCTTTGGGCGGGCGGCGGCCGCTGCTGCGGATGCTTACAGCCAAGGGGACGATCACCTATTCCCTGGGCTCTCCCCCGAGCTCGATCTGGCGGGGTCTGGTGCTGATGCGCTGCGGCCCGGCCTTTGGCCTTGATGGCCAGCTGGGCTACGGGGACTCCCAGAATCGGGTGGTGATCGATGCCCTCACCAGCAAAGGATTGGAAGCCACGGTGGCGGGAGCGAGTCAGTTGCATCTCCAGCTGACCCAGCAATTCACGCCGCTAAGCGGTGGCCCCCAGACCATCACCAGTGAGGCCGATCTGGCGGCTGAGCTGGGACTATAGAATTAGTGGCGAATTTTGATAACAATGTGGAGGTAGCATTTGATGAATCCAAGACTTTACCCAATGATGCCTGCTTACCAGCTATCGCGGCGACGGAGAGGAGGTTCGTTGCGGTTCCGCCAGATTCGTCTTTTGTCGAAGTAAAATCCCTGGACTTATCCGCAGACTTTTATGGAGTATGGATTGGCTTTTGCTCTCGCTCTGCACAAGCGGACGTTGCGAGTAATTTCGATTAAACATTAAATTCCGCGACGCTTGTTAGAGCGTCGCGGAGCATGTTTGTTGCGGTTTTATTTGTAGTTAGCTGAATGCACATGAAATGGTGTCTCCCCCTGCGGCGGGCGGAGATTGGAGTACCGTAATCAGTGCTTGTGTTGAAGTCGAGGTTGAGCTACCTGCCAGGCACTTGACACCTGCAGCTGTTGCCGTACCCCAGGTAACAGTCAAAGTGCCAGAGGTGGCTGCCGCTGCGCAGGTTTCCAGGACGCCATCACTAGCGACGCCAGTTCGCTGGGCAGCTGATTGAGGTGTGCCGATATCAGTGGAGAGGAACACGGCACATTCCTTGGCGAAACCAATCCCTTCACCAATGCGCGAGCCGATCTTGGCTGCATTACGGGCGGCAATGAAGTTGGGTAGGGCAACGGCGCTGAGGATGCCAATGATGGCCACCACGATCATCAGCTCTACCAAGGTGAACCCTTGTTGGGCGGCACTGAGGCCTCTTTTGCCCTTGGAAAGATGCAGGAGAAGGCGGGTCTGGAACGAAAGGCTGGAACGAGCTTGCGTTGGGTACATTGTGGCTTGGAATGAGAAGGGGAGAGCTAAAATAGCTTTAAAAACAGTGTAGCAGGGCCTGAAGCTTGGTGCCGGGATTGAGCGGAGCGGTTGGGTGCCCTTTGGCCAGGATTGTCCTGAGTGGCTGAAGCTGGCTGGGGCTGGTGTCTGTCAGTCCTGCCAATGGAATTCAGCGGCTAGTCGTCGTTGTCCTGATGGCGTGGTGAGGTCTCGGATGGGGCAAAGTCATCGGTATTTTGGATGGAAAATACTGCAATAAGCATCGAGATGCTGCAAGTGTTTCTGTCATCCGTTTGCTCATGGGGAATGGGTCTAGGCTTAATCTATAATCCTTTGAGCAGCATCTGTACAAGGAGCACAACGCAGACGTGAGAATCGGTTTACCGTCGATCGAAGTGCTGCTGCCGGCCCGGCCTGCTGCATCGCTGCGCCTGTGGTTGCAATCCACGACGATCATCGCTGTTCTGGCCGGCTACACCGTGCTGGTGGTGCTCACCCTGAGTCTCAATCGCATGGAGCGACGTCAGGCGCACCAGCAGCTGATCGACCGGATCAGCACGGCCCTGATCCAACGCGTACGCAGCCCGGATCAGTTCACGCCTGTGGTGACACCGATGTTGATGCCCGGTCTGGCGGTGAAGCTGCTGCCCACCGGATCGGAGTTTGAGCCTCGGCTGCAGTGGCGTGCCGATGGCGTGATTCTCGAAAGTGCCAGCCCGCTGATG
>CAIZOZ010000495.1 GCA_903934745.1 uncultured cyanobacterium | reverse complement strand
TCGCTTCTGTTGAAGATAGCTCCTGTTGGCTTCAGTCGGGGCCGCCAGGCATCATGCTCGTCACGTCTGCGATGGCGGATAAGATCAACCACGAAATGCTGCTGCGTGGGCTCAGGTCGCTGCTGCCGTATTCAGGCCTGGCCATCAGGTTCTTGTTCTGAGGCTGATGGTTGGCGCTCAAGCTGAGGCTGCCTGGCAAGCCAGCGTGGGTTTCCGGCTGATTTCAGCGGGGACAGACCCGGTGGCGCTGCACTCAGCACAAGGCTGCAGCCCAGCCGGTGTCAACGGATTCACCGGCTGCCATGACCCACCAGACCCGTCAACACCCAGCGGCCGATCAACGCCGGCCTTTCCAGCCCGCCAGATGGGCAGCCGCTGGCGAGCGCACCAAGCTGCGGGCCGCCGGCAGGGCGGGATCCAGTTCCGAAGAGCTGAACGGCGGCAGGGGCCGCCGGCGCAACCAGGCACCCCAGCGGAATTCGTGGAAGGGAATCAGCGGGGCCGGCTCGATCATGCCCTCCTTCTTCAACTTCCAGATCAAGCTGCGATAGGGGTCATCCTGCAGTCCCGTCAGGCTTTCGGGCAGCACGGACGGCACCATGGGCCCCAGCCCCCGTCCGTCATAGAGGTAGAGCCAGCCGCGTCGATGCAGTTCTTCCAGGGCGCTGGCCCGGTCGCTGGTGGCCAGTTCCAGTACCACATAGCCGTAGGCCTCGGCGTCCGGATCCAGCTCAATCAGCCCGCGCAGGCGGTGGTGCCGGTCCACCATCCAGAGCCTGCCGCTGGCATTGCGCACGATCGGCACCGGTTTGCGCTTGAGGTATTGCAGCAGCTGATCGCGGCTGTCCTGGCTGAAATCCACCTGGCGACTGCGCACTTCCGCCAGGCCGACACACATCTGGGTGGGATGCAGGGCGGCGATCGAAACCTTGAACACATCCGTTGTCTTGCCTGGAGCAGGCAAGGGCTGGTAGGGGGGGACATGGAGACTCATGGAGCCATCCTTGCGCCTCCCGGCGATGGCTGCGATGTTTGGACTGGCCTTAGTTGCGGGCGTCAGGCTTTCCGGGCTGAACTGCTGCAGGAGGCCCGGGGCGCAGCGCCTCAGCCAAGGCAGCACGCCAGGCGGTGTTGCGACGAAAAGTGGCCACCACTTGACAGCGGAGAGTTTTTTGCCCCTTTTTGGTAGCGATCTCAGTCGCGGTCGGCGATAGGGTCAGACCATCTGCCCGGGGTCATGATTTCCATCTCCAGCCGTGCTGACGACTCTGCGGCGGCGGCTGCAGCCGTGCCTGGCCAGGGCCCCCATGGCCCCATCGGTGTGCTCGTTTGCGGCCATGGCAGCCGCAATCGCCTCGCTGTCGGCGAATTTGCTGCCCTCGCCCAGCAGTTGCAGCAGCACCTGGCGCCGGTGCCGGTGGAGTACGGCTACCTGGAGTTCGCTCGACCGATCCTGCGCGATGGACTTGAAGCCTTGCGCCGCCAGGGCGTCAGCCATGTCCTGGCCGTGCCGGCGATGTTGTTCGCTGCCGGCCATGCCAAGAACGACATCCCCTCGGTGCTCAATACTTACGCCGCTGAGACCGGGCTGCGCATCGACTACGGCCGGGAGCTGGGCGTTGATCTCAAGATGATCCAGGCGGCCGGCGCCCGCATTCGTGCGGCCCTGGACACTGCCGATGCCCGCAGCCAACGTTCTGGGGAACAGCCGGTGCCCCTCCACGACACCTTGCTGGTGGTGGTTGGGCGGGGTTCTTCCGATCCGGATGCCAACTCCAACGTGGCCAAGGTGACCCGCATGTTGGTGGAGGGCTTCGGCTTCGGCTGGGGCGAAACGGTCTATTCCGGGGTCACTTTTCCGCTGGTGGAACCGGGGCTGCGCCAGGCGATCCGGCTTGGCTATCGCCGCCTTGTGGTTTTCCCTTATTTCCTGTTTTCAGGCGTGCTGGTCAGCCGCATCCGTCAGCACACCCAGCTGGTGGCGAACGATCATCCAGCGGTGGAGTTCATCGAGGCCGCCTATCTGGGTGATCACGCCCTGGTGCTGGACACCTTCAAGGAGCGGGTGGCGGAGGTGTTGCGCGGCGACACCGACATGAATTGCGCTCTGTGCAAGTACCGCGCCCAGGTGCTCGGTTTTGAGCAGGAGGTGGGAGCGCCGCAGCACAGCCACCATCACCATGTGGAGGGTCTGGTGGAGAGCTGCCAGCTCTGTGAAGCGGAGTGCACCGGGGCCTGCCAGGCCGATGGCCTCCCCTTGCCTGGGGCGGGCCCCCAGGCCGAGCCGGTCCACGACCATGCCCATGGGCCTTCCGACGGGGGTGAGCACGATCATTCCCATGCCCACTCCCACGAACCGATCCAGGGCGATGTCCAGGAGCCTGGCGCCCATCAGCAGGGCCATCACCACACCCGTTACCCACACGCCGATCACCCTCTGGGTCCCCGCACCCTGAAGTCCCCCGGGAACTGAGCCCCAGGGGCTTGAAGGTGCGGGTGGTGGAGCTTGGCAGCCCGGATGCCGCTGCGCTCGCGAGTGATGCGCCAACAACCCGGTGGTGACCCAACCGTCTTGACCTCTGCCCAGCCAGAGGCGGGAGTGAGCTGGACCGATCATCAGCCAGTCCCGATGCCGGTCCCAGGGGACTCATGCTGGGGCTTTGGCCTGATTCGCCGGGATTTCCCCATGTTGACGGGGTTTTCCACCGTTTCAGCCCAGTTTTTCCACAGGGGGAGCTGCTTCTTGGCTGTCAGGGCCGAGATTTTGTGGAAACTCTCCAACGGTTCGCGGCGCTCTTGACGGCTTGTCGAAGCCATGATCTCGGCAACGGTCAGCGTGCTGATCGGCAGTTCCGCCACCAATCGCGGGCAGGTCGAACAGCCCCCTGGGCAGTGGTTGCCTGGCCGTTGCTCGTCCGTTGTGGCCGGCGGCCCCGTCGCTGAGCTGATCAGCCAGAAGAGTTGCTTTGACTTGGCCCCGATTGGGGCCCCAATCGGGGCCACAGGGGGTCGCATCCCTACATTGGTGGGCGGTATGGATTGCTGACGATGACCGGGGTTGTGCGTGTGAGTGCCTGCATCGCCTTGGCGCTGCTGGCCGGCTGTGGCCGTCCCGATACCCAGGCGCTGAAAAAGCTGGCCTGCGGGCAGGTCGCCAGCACGATCGATCTGCAGTCGGTCGGCCAGCTCGATGCGCTGCGCAGGGCGCTGGGCCTGGCCCCCGGGGTCGACCCGATCGGCACCTGCCGCAGCCTTGGGGTCACGATGGAGGCCAGGCCTCAGGCTCAAGACTCCGGCCAGGGCAGCACCGGCGAGAACCCAGAGAACCGCAAGAACGAGAGCAACGGCGGCGAAAACTGAACCGTTCGAAGCCGAGGTCCTCATCGTGGCAGAACACCAGCACCGCGCTGGCCGGGACAACCTCACCTAGGCCATGGCTGGCAATCGCCAGCGGATTCATGACCCCTCACGCTCCTCGGGGTCCTGGCCCAGAGCGAGTCGATCGAACGGATTGACCGCAGCCGCCTCGGCTGCCGTGGGTTGTCAGGGGATACCAACGGAGTTCCGCCCACGTTTCGCAGCCACACGCGCCCGCCAGCGCAGCTCATATACGCCGGCCAACCAGCTCTGCAACAGCGATCTCTGCTGCCTGCGGCCGAAGGCACAGGCCGCAAAGGCGAGCCCGTAGGCGAGATTGGAGAGCACACCCCGCAGAGTCTGCAGCAGCAAGGTGTGCAGCGGACGCTGGGCGGGGCGGGAGAAGCTGCGTTGCAGCAACGCTCGGGTCTGTAGCAGACGTTGACTCAGCAGCTGGC
>CAIZOZ010000494.1 GCA_903934745.1 uncultured cyanobacterium | reverse complement strand
TGAACTCGACCTCACTGACGCCAGAGCGCTCGACCAGAATGGGCAGGGTGCCGGCGGGATCCTGCTTGATCGTGTCCAAGGTGGCAAACCAGGCATTGACCACCTTCTGAATCTTCTCTGGATGTTTCGCTACAAAATCGCGGCGGCAAACCAGCAGATCGCTAATCGCACCAGGATGCTCACGGGACGTGGTGAGGGCCTTGGCACCAGGTCGCTTCAAGGCCTGGGTCGTGAACGGTGCATACACCCCGGCCGCATCTACCTTGCCCGCAGCGAAGGCTGCCGCTGCAGCACCGGTTTCCAGAGGCACAAAGGTGATGTCCTTGGCCGATAATCCCGCTTGCTTCAGCACCATCAGCAGCAGGTAATGATCGACCGTTCCCTCCTCAGCTGCGACCTTCTTGCCTTTGAGTTCGGCAATCGAGTTGATGCCTGGCGCCGCAATGATCTGATCGTTGCCGGTGGAGAAATCATTCATCATCACCACCTGCAGATCGGCCCCAGCGGCAATCGAGCTGATCGTGTCATTCAAGGTTTGGCTGTTGCAATCAAGCTGGCCAGCGCTCAGGGCATTGATCGAATCAAGATAGCCATCGAACCACTGCAGTTTCACCGGCACATCGGCCGCCGTGAACAGTTTCTTGGTTTCGGTAACCTGCCAGGGGAACCAACCGGGCCAGGCGCTGTAACCAATCCGCACGGGAGTGTCCTGAGCCACAGGTTTTTGACAGGCGGTGAGCACACCGCCGGCCAGGGTGGCCAGCAGCACCAGTCCAAGCGCTCTGGCAGCTGGGCGTCGTGACTGAAACATGGAGCGCTTCATAGCAAAGAAGAATGGGGAATCAAGAAACAGGAGAATGGGAAGAGGATCTGAGCAGGGAACCACGATTGACCACGGCGCCGGAGCCAGCAGCAGCCCTAACCATGGCCATGGCTCCGCCCGCTGCTCAGAAAAATTCCAGATAGCGTTTGAGCTCCCATTCAGAAACCGTGCCGTGATAGGACTGCCACTCCTCCCTTTTGTAGGCGACAAAAGATTCAAACATTGCATCACCGAATACCCTTCTGGAGAGAGGGTCGGCGGCAAAGGCTTCAATCGCCTCCCCCAGGGTGCGAGGCAACATCGTGATCCCCCGTTCAAGTCGTTGCTCGGGGGTCAAGGTGTAGGCATTGACCAGATTGGGATCGCCGGGCTCAAGCTGTTCGCGGATCCCCTCGAGGCCGGCAGCCAGAATCATGGCTCCACCCAGATAGGGATTGCAGGAAATATCAGCCGCCCGGCACTCCACCCGCCCGCCTGGTGAGGGAATTCGTAACATGTTGGTGCGGTTGTTATTGCCATAGCAGACAAAAACAGGGGCCCAGGTGAAGCCTGACATGCTCCCTTGGGCCACCAGTCGCTTGTAGCTGTTGACGGTGGGGGCGATCACGGCACAGATCGCAGCGGCATGGCGCAGGATGCCGGCGATGAAGTGTTCGGCCAGACGGCTCACCGCAGCCGGTTTGCCCTCGGGATCGATAAAAAGATTCTGGCCGCTGCCGAGATCAGCCAGGGACATGTTGTAGTGGGCGCCACTACCGGTGCGATCAGCGAAGGGCTTGGGCATGAAGGTGGCGATCAAGCCATGGCGATGGGCGATTTCTTTCGCCATCAGCTTGAAGAAGGTGAGACGATCGGCCATCGTCAACACCTCGGCGTAGTCGAAATCGGTTTCGAACTGGCCTGGTCCATCCTCGTGGTCGAAGGAATACACCCCCCAGCCCAGTTCATTCATCGCCTGCACGAGTTCATCGAGCCAGGGCAGGTTGTCGAGCAAACCCCGCACGTCGTAGGCCGGCTTATCGAGCGTATCTCGCTCACTGCAAGGAACCAGCTCGCCGGCACCGTTGCGCTTCAACACAAAGAACTCGGTTTCAATCCCAAGGTTGAAGCGGTAGCCCATGGCGGCAGCTTCAGCCCGTACCCGATGCAGCACATTGCGACTGCAGGCCTCAAACGGCTGACCATTGAGATGCAGATCGCTGGCCAGCCAGGCCACCTCCTTCTGCCAGGGCAAAATCGTGAGGCTGTTGGCATCGGGAACCGCCGCCACTTCATCATCACTCACCTCCTGGGGGACGCCATCGAGGGCGGCACCGGTGAACAATTCCGAGCCTCGGGCCATCTGGCCCAGGTGGGCCAGCGGCACCGCCTTGGCCTTGGCCATGCCGTGGAGATCGACAAAACTGGCCAGGGCGTAGCGCACACCCTGATTCTCAAGCTGGGTTTTGATCTGCTGCCAATCGGAATTGCTCATGCGCTCACCAGGATGGAGTGGGTTGACAAGGATTCCGCTGTTGAAACCACTGGGGCCGGGCATTGGGCGGCATGGCTCGCCCGCAACCAGTCATGCCAGGCCTCCAAGCCGATGCCACTGCTGGCGGACACCTGGAACACGGCACAGCGGGGATTCACCTGCTGAATGTGGGCCTCGATCCGCTCCACCTGCACCGACAGATAGGGCAGCAGATCCACCTTGGTGATCAGCACACAGTCGGCCTCGCGGAACATCACCGGGTACTTGAGTGGCTTGTCCTCACCTTCGGTGACACTCAACAACGCCACCTTGCGATGTTCACCCACCTCGAACTCAGC
>CAIZOZ010000493.1 GCA_903934745.1 uncultured cyanobacterium | reverse complement strand
TCGCCGGCGCCGCTCGCCCTGGGGGCAGTGAACCTGGCGCTCAACGGGGTGGCTGTGGCGATCGGCTGGGGGATGCTCGAGGGCTTGCGCCATCTGGCCGAAAGCCTGGGGGGAGGCTTTGCGATGGTGATCGAAGCGCTGCCCGTCTTCCCACTGGCCCTGGTGGGCTCGCTGCTGGTGCGACTGGTGCTGGAGCGCAGCAACCTGGCCCACTGGGCCTCCGCTCCGGTTCAGAACCGGATCGGCACGATCTCGGCCGATCTGCTGATCACGGCGGCCACCGCCTGCCTGGATCTGTCGCTGTTGGCCAAGGACTGGTTGCCGTTGACGGTGCTGGCCGTGGTGGGACTGCTCTGGAATCTGGCGGTGTTTCTGCTGCTGGCGCCGCGCATCCTGCCGACCAGCTGGTTTGAACGGGGCCTGATCGAGTTCGGCCAGGCCACCGGTGTAGCCGCCAGTGGCCTTCTGCTGCTCAACATGGTGGATCCAGAAGATCGCAACGGCACCCTGACGCCATTCTCGATCAAACAACTGATCCTCCAGCCCCTGCTGGCCGGTGGCGTGATCACCGTGGTGGCTCCGCTGGCGGTGGACAGCTGGGGGCTGCCGACCTGGACCGCCTTCTGCTCGGTCTTGGTGGTGCTCTGGATCAGCCTGGCCCTGTGGCTGGCCGGGCGCAGGGCCGTCGCCTGAGGGCGTTGGAGGCAGGCCTTTGGTCAGTCATTCAGCGCCATCGCCCACCAACTGCCAACCTCTCAACGCACCATCGCCGCCACATTGCCGCCATCCACCGTGAGCAGGGCACCGGTGGTGCGCTGCATCTGCGCCAAGGCGACAAAGGCATCGGCCACATCGGTAGCGAGTACTTCCTGGCCCAGCAGATTGCCGGCCATGTAGACCTCCTCGCTGACGCCGCGAGCAGCGGCCCGCTGCCGGATCATCGTGTCGTCCAGCAGGCCGGAACGGATGCGATCGGCATTGATCGCATTGACGCGGATGCCGTTTTCGCCCTCCTCCAGCGCGTACTGGCGCATCAGAGCCAGCAGCGCCGCCTTGCTGACGCCGTAGGCCCCGAAGTTGGGGCCGGGATTGAGCGCCTGCTTGCTGACATTGAATAACAACTGGCCCCCCAGGGGCGCTACCTGTTCGGCACCAGGGGCCGTCCCGGCGCCGGCACCATCCTGCAAGCGCCAGACCGCCACGGCCGCCTGGGCCACGCTCTGGTGGGCGAAGAGATTGAGCTCAAAGGCGGCCCGCAGCTCGGCGTCGGCCAGGGTGGCGATGGCGCCGGTCCAGGCAGCACCGGCGTTGCTCACCACCACATCGAGGCCGCCGAAGTGCTCGCACACCCGCTTGAAAGCGGCCCGCACCTGCTGGCCATCGGTGAGATCACAGGCCAGGCCCAGGGCCCGGGGGCCGCAGGCGGCGGCCGCCGCCTGGACCGCCTCGCCATCGCGGTCCAGCAGCGCCAGCTCGGCCCCCTGGGCAGCGAAGGCCCGGGCCGTGGCCGCGCCGATGGCGCCAGCGCCGCCGGTGACCAGCACCACCTGGCGGGCGAGGGGCTTCTCGGCCGCCTTGCCGAGCTTGGCCTGCTCCAGGCTCCAGTACTCCATCTCGAAGGTGTCGTTCTCGCCCACCGGCTCGAAGCGGCCGATGCTCTCGGCCGCCAGCAAGGTGGTGGCCCAGGCCTCGCCGATGTCGGCGGTGACGGCCGCCTCGGCGGCGCTCTTACCGACGCCGATCAGTCCCAGCCCCGGCACGGCGATCAAGCGGGGCAGGGGATCCAGCATCGTTTTATGACCGCCGACCCGGGCGTTCTGGCGCTGGAAGTAGCTCCGGTACTCCGCGCTGTAGGCCTCCAGCGCCGCCTCAATCGCCGCAGGCGAGGCATCGGCCGCCAGCACCATGGGCCTGGCCTTGGTGCGGATCACATGGTCCGGGGTGGCCACGCCGCGCGTCACCCAGTCGGCCAGGCGCTGATCGTCGACCACGGCGCGGGTCAGGGGGGTGTCGCGCAGCGCCAGGAGCCAGCGGCGGCGAGTGCCGCTGGCTTCGGCGGCCCGGCTCAGGGCCCCGCGCAGCTGCGGCAGCAACGCCGCCGCAGGAGTGGGGCGCTCCGGCATGGCGACGGAGTGGAGCGAGCGCTCCCCTCGGCTCAGGCGCCCTTCGGCCTGCCCCACCAGCTCGATCATCCGCCCATAGCTCTCTTCGGCCGTGGCGCCAAAGGAGAACAGGCCGTGCTTGAGCAGCACCATGCCCTCGGGCTCCTGTCCCCGTGCCAGGGCCGCCTCGTAGGCGTCGGCGCAGGCCTTGGCCAGGGCGAAGCCCGGCATCACGTAGGGCACCAGCACCACCCGATCGCCGTAGACCTGGCGGCACACCGCTTCGGCGTCGGCCTGATCGGCCAGGGCCAGCAACGCCGTGGAGTGGGTGTGATCGACGAAGGTGTGCGGCAGGAAGGCGTGCAGCAGCGCCTCCACCGAGGGATTGGGCGCGGCCGGATCGATCAGGTTCTGGCGCTGGGCCGCCACCATCTGCTCATCGCTGAGGCTCTCGAGAGCTCGCAGCGCCTGCAGCGGCTGCAGCCGCACCGCCGGGTGGCCCGGTGGCTCGATCGTGGCCAGATCCCAGCCCGATCCCTTGACGCACAGCACCGGGATCGTCTCGCCGAGCAGGCCGGTGACCGTGGTTTTCACCGAGGTGTTGCCGCCGCCGTGCAACACCAGATCGGCATCGGCCCCCAGCAGCCGGGCCGAGTAGGTGCGCAAGGCCAGCGCCTCGCCCACGCCCAGGGCGCCGTAGCGCTCGATCGCCTCGCGGGCGCCTGACTCCGACCAGCGGTTTTGGACGGGCATGGGCGGTGGCGGAAGCTGCTGGCGAGATTACGGGCCTGGATTCCCCGCGGCAGACCCTGGCTAGGTTGCGCGGGAAGCGTGCAAAACCGTCCCTTGCCGGCGGTGAGGGCGATGCCAATCCTGCTGTACCTGCTCACCAACCTGCTGGTGGTGCTCACCATCTCGCTGGTGTTGAGCCGGCTCACCGCCGCCGGCCTGTTGCCGCCGGAGTTGCCCTTGCTGCAGCTGCTGGGGCCGGGGGCCCAGCTGACGGCAGCCGGCGACAGCGGTTGCCTGGCCGCCCGATGAAAGCGATCGTCGCCGAGAGCGCCGCGGCCAGCGGCGAGGAGCTGGCCCCGATCCCGCTGCCCCTGCGGGAACTTGAGCTGCCCCTGCCCGAACTGCGGCCCCACGACCTGTTGGTGCGGGTGGAGGCGGTGGCCGTGAATCCGGTGGACACCAAGGTGCGCGCCGGCCTGGCCGCCGGAGCCGCACCAAGGGTGCTGGGCTGGGATGCGGCGGGCTGCGTCGAGGCGGTGGGGTCGGCGGTGCAGCGTTTTCGGCCCGGCGATGCGGTGATGGCCGCCGGCGACATCACCCGGCCGGGCTGCTACGCCCAGTGGCTGGCGGTGGATGAGCGGATCACGGGCCGCCGGCCCAGGGGCTGCTCCTGGGCCGAGGCCGCGGCCCTGCCCCTCACCGGTCTCACCGCCTGGGAGGCCCTGTTCGAACGGCTGGGGCTGGACCCCGAGGGCGGCGATGCCGGCCGCTCACTGCTGATC
>CAIZOZ010000492.1 GCA_903934745.1 uncultured cyanobacterium | reverse complement strand
CACCACCCCTCAACCTTTGCTGTCCTGATCGACCACCAGCAACAGACCGCCCATGATCGCCAGGTTCTTGAACAGCTGAATCCGCTCCATCCTGTCGGCCACATCCCCGTGGAACAGCATGGTGGTGGGTACCAGGAACACCAGCAGCAGCACCGCTCCCAGTCGGGCCTTCCAGCCGCTGATCACCAGCGCTGAACCCACCGCCATCAGGGCCATGGCCGCCACCAGCAGCACGGGTGCCAGCGGTAGTCCCTTGGCGGCGATGGCGCCGGCCACGCCGGCAAAGCCCGTCAGCTTGCCAATGACGGCATGGATGAACACCAGGCACAGCAACACCCGGGCGATGCGGTTCAGCAATGAGGGCTGGTGGCTCTGCTGGCTCATCGGGGTGAGGGCTGCTGCGGACATTGTGTGGCCGGTGGCCAGGGTCCGGGCGTTGCCCGCGAGTTGCCCTGCATGCCTGTACTGCCCCGCAGGGAAAAGCCCCGGGGGCCCGCAGGCCCGCCGGGGCAGGGGCCGCAGCCCCGGCGGCTCAGAGCACCGAGACGGTGCCGATGCGCCGGGCCTGGAGCTTGCGAGCCCACTGATGGGCCAGCTCAGCCGGGATGAAGCGGGGCTTTTTGACCGGCCTGCCACGGCGGCCATAGAAGACCGTGATGCGCTCAGCAGCGCCCGCCTTGCTGCCACCGGGATAGATGTGCACCAACAGCTGGCGGATTTCGCAGCAGGGGAAAGAGGAAGCCATCACAAAGAAGGCGAGGGACACCCGCGTCAGGCCTCGGCTGTAGCGACCCGGCAAGGACGCCTCAACGAGGCGCCAGGCCCGATCCTTGCCGGGGCGAGACAGCTGGGGCAGCGGTGCTTCCCTTCTTCCCCTCGCCGACCGTGATGGCTTCCGACCCTGCCAGTGCTCGACTCCCGCAAGTGGTGTCGGTGGTCCGGGGGGATCGGTTGCCAAGCCATGCAGAGCCCAGTCGTCATGGCCAAGCGGCTGATGCTGCCCCGCCGCGAGCCCGTTCGGGCCGGATGGCAGCCGCTGCTTCCCTGCGTCGCGACCAGCAGAAAAGCAGGGCCCCTGGGGAGCCCCGCCGGCGGGAGGCCTGGCCTCAGAAGGGCACCAACGCCTCCAACGCTGGATCAACCTGCGCCAGCGGCCGGGCTGCCTGCCGCTCAAACAGCACCTGGGCCGCCAACTCAGCCAGCCGGGGATAGCGCTCCCTGCAGAACGCCAGATCATCAAGCAGCTCCCAGCGGCACTGCTGCAGGCGGGCTTTGTGGGACAGAGAAGCCATGGGAGGGCTCCGCGTAGGACCCCTCAGCCGGCGGGGGGCGGGTCAAGGGCCCGTCCACGACTGGGATGCGGAGCGCAGCGCAGCCAACGTCAGCACCGGCGGGCTCGTGAAACCCTTGAGGCGCCCCCCGACCATGAGGAGGGCCGGAGCGGAGCCCGTTCAAGAGCTGATGGCTGCATCGTCGCCGCGCTGCTCGCCCCCCATGGCAATAGGCGGTGACGTCGCTGGGGCCGATCCCCGGGAGTGCAGCACTGATGGGCCTCACCCTGATCGAGGCAGCCAAGTACGAGAGCCGCCTGGAGCACCTGGCGGTGATCAAGACCTTCGCTGAGGGCGAACTGCTGAGCTGGCTGCCATTCATGAACATCGCCGGCGGCGGCCTCTTCTATTCCGTCGAGAAGGAGCTCCCCACGGTGGGCTTCCGGGCGGTGAACGAGGGCTACAAGCAGAGCTACGGCGTCGTCGATCCCCAGTCAGAAGCCGTGCACCTGTTCGGTGGCGACGTGGATGTGGACCGCTCGATCGTTGACCTGCAGGGCCCGGAGGCCCGTGCTGCTCAGACCGAGATGAAGGTCCGCTCGATGCGGCTGACGCTGGAGGCCGCCTTGATCAACGGCGACGCCACCGCCAGTCAGGGCCGGGGCTTTGATGGCCTGGCCAAGCGCCTGATGCCCGGCAGCGAGATGGCGCTGAACAACGGTGGCGGGGCGCTCGATTTCGACAAGCTCGATGAGCTGATCGACTCCGTCAACTCCTACGGCGGCAGGAAGTACTTGGTGATGAGCAAGGCGATGCGCCGCCAGCTCAATGCCCTCGCCCGCGCCACCGTCGGCCAAGGCGTCTACAACGTCTCCACCAACAACCTGGGGGTGATGGTGCATCACTACCAGGAGTGCCAGATCCTGACCGTCGACCGCGACGCCCAGGGTCTTGAAGTCCTCGGCTACGGAGAAGCCGGCGGCAGCAGCTCGATCTACTGCTGCACCTTCGGGGATCAGGCGGTGACCGGCCTGCAGGGACCGTTCCAGGGCCGCTACGGCATTTCGGTGCGGGATCTGGGCGAGGTGCCTGATGCGCCTGTGTTCCGCACTCGGATCGATTGGTACGTGGGCTTTGGGGTGATGCACCCCCGCGCCGCGGGCCGGCTGCACAGCATCGCCCCCATTTCCTGACCGCCACTCCGTACCCCTTCATTGGAGATCGACCGATGACTCGCCTGAAAGCCAACGCTCTCCTCGATGCCGCCACGGTGCTGGTGGGTTGGACCAACCGCTCCGCCACCCGCGACACCGAGAAAGTGTTCACCAGCGGTGAGGTGGTCAAGCTCAACACCAAGCTCGATGCCGCCTCCCGCTTCTCCCTGCTCGTCTCCCATCCGGGCCACAGCGCTGCGGTGACGGTGGTGCTGCACCTGGCACCTGAGCTGCGCGATGGCACCCGCGGCACCTTCATCCCTGTCGCCACTGTCGCCGTGCCTGCTGAGGGCGGCCGGGTGGAGGCCTACATCAGCGGCCACGACATCCTCCTCAATGCCGCCGATGTCGCCAACGCCGACCTGCCGGCGCTCTGCTTTGCCAAGGCCGTCGTCACCCCCTCGACGCCCGAGGGAATGGTGGTCGGCCTCACCGCCACCCTGCCGGCCTGACCATGACCCAGTCACACCCGGGGCCGCTCCCTGCCGGGATGCTGCGCATCCACCAGGGCAACCAAGAGCACTACGTCTGGCCTGTTCATCTGCCGGGCTGGCTGTTGCTGGGCTGGCGGGTCGCCGGCCCCAGCTCCACGGCGGCGGAGCCGCTGCCTCAGGCCGTGATGGCGCCAGCACCGGCAGTCGCTCTGGAGTCGGCCCCTGAACCCACTGCCGGCCGTGGGAAGCGTGGGCGCCGCCGCAAGGAGGAAGAGCCGCAGCCACCCGCTGCGGTTGAGCCCCAACCGACACCGACCGGCGCCGATGTCGAGCAACAGACCGACGCCGACCTCGATCCCCAGGCCGCCACTGACCTGGCAGCGGAGACAGCCGCTGATCCCGGTGACGATTCCACCGCAGAAGGGGCGGTAGCCCTGAGTGCCCTGCCCGATGACCTCTTTGACGACCCGTTGATCTGATCCCCCTGCCTGTCGGCCATGCCCTACCCCCTCCCCGAGCAACCGACCGCGGTGGGTGGGGCACGGGTGCGGCTGCTCCCGCCTGT
>CAIZOZ010000491.1 GCA_903934745.1 uncultured cyanobacterium | reverse complement strand
TGGCTCATGATGGGCCAACTGCCGGATCAATTCAGCCGTGCCGTCAGCGGAGTCGTCGTCCACCACCAGGATTTCCAGGTCAACATGCTGCTTGAGCAGCAGCAGTTGGGTCAACAGTGGCTCGATGTTGTCTCGCTCGTTGTAGGTGGGAAGAACGATGGAGGCCCGTAAGGTAGGGGCGATGGCTGAGGCAGGATTGCTGTCAGTCTCCAGAGCCATCTACATCTCAACAACTTGCGTCCACAGTTTACACTACTGCGCTAAACAAAGAGAGTCATCAGCAATCGGTGCGTTGCCACTTCTTGGCTCGCCTTGCCGTTCAGGGTCTCGGCTGGCCTGGATGTTAAGTAAGTGTCATCGATGAGGTGTGGATTTTGCCTGGGAGTCCATTGGCCAAGCTTCAGGTCTTGGTGTCAGCAATGCTGATCTCGCCGCTGCGTGGTCTGATCCCAAGGAATCGGGCAAGGTAGGGTCGCCCCCAGTTGTTTGCACCCCATGCACGACCTCCTCGACGGTCGCCGCCGCATTTTGGTGACTGGCGGGGCGGGCTTCATCGGTGGGGCCGTGGTTCGCCGCCTGTTGCGTGACAGCGACGTCACGATTTACAACCTTGACAAACTCGGCTACGCCAGCGATCTCACCAGCATCGAGGCCGTACTGTCCGAGCTCGGTGAAGCGGCGCAGGGTTCTGAGGGGCCCCGCCACCAGGTGCTGCCGGTCGATCTGAGCGATGCGGCCGCCACTGCCGCCGCCGTGGCGACGGCTGATCCCGATCTGATCTTGCATCTCGCCGCCGAAAGCCATGTGGATCGCTCAATCCAGGGGCCGGCTGCTTTTGTGCAGAGCAATGTGCTCGGCACCTTCCATCTGCTGGAGGCGGCGCGCAGCCATTGGCAAGGCCTGCGTGGCGAGCGTCGCTCAGCCTTCCGCTTTCATCACATCAGCACCGATGAGGTGTTCGGCTCCCTGGGCCCCAGTGGCCGTTTCTCGGAAACGACGCCCTACGACCCCCGCAGCCCCTATTCGGCCAGCAAGGCCGGCAGTGATCACCTGGTCAATGCCTGGCATCACACCTATGGCTTGCCGGTGGTGCTCACCAACTGCAGCAACAACTACGGGCCGTGGCAGTTCCCCGAGAAGTTGATCCCGGTGGTGATTCTCAAGGCCTTGGCTGGTGAACCGATCCCCTTATATGGCGATGGTGCCAACGTGCGCGACTGGCTGTTCGTTGAAGATCATGTCGATGCGCTGCTGCTGGCGGCCTGCCGTGGCCGGTTGGGAGCGAGTTACTGCGTCGGTGGGTACGGCGAGCGGCCGAACCGGGAGGTGGTGGAGGCGATCTGCCGCCTTCTGGATGGGCTCAGGCCCGCTGCGGCACCCCATGGCCGTCTGATCACCCGGGTCACCGATCGCCTCGGCCACGATCGCCGCTACGCCATTGATCCCACCCGGATCAGCGAGGAACTGGGCTGGCAGCCCCGCCAGGGCTTTGAGGCCGGCCTGGCCCTCACCGTGCGCTGGTACCTGGACCACCGTGACTGGTGTGCGCGGATGGCCCAACGGCTCGAGTCGGGGCCGGGGCTTTGATCGGCCGACGCAAGTGCCCGATCTGGTCGTGCGGGGATAGATTCCAAGCAATTCATTTGGCGGGGACGACGAGCGGTGCGTGAGATCTCCCCCGCCATGGCTGCAGCGAGCTTGTCGGCCAGCGGATCTGTTCTCTCCAACCGGTCTGTGCTCTCCAGCCGATCCGCCGTGACCAGTGGCTCAGCCAGTGGTTCAGCCACTGATCGCAACGTTCAAAGCCTGGCGACTCCAACACCCCATCTTGCTTCCATGCCCAGCAGGCTGCCTCTTTGCCGCCGCGACCGTCTGATGCGCCTGCTGCGGGCAGCGATGCTGCGGGTAGCGCTGCTGCCGGTGGTCTGCGCCGTCGACACCTTGGGTCTGGGTGCTCCGGTTCGGGCCGCCAACCCTGCCGCCTCACCGCAGTGGAACCAGGTGACGCCAAGCACGGTGACGCTGACCAGTCCGGTGTGGGGCGCCGCTCCGCCTTTGCAGAGCGAATCCGGCTGGCAGGTGATCGATACCTCTCGGGGTGTGCCCTCCACCTGGCAGCCGGGGCCTGCCGATGTGGCCCGGCCGCCCCAGGCGGCGACGGTCGAGGTGCGCAGCGTTGGCCGCGGCTTCACCGTCAATGGCAATGCCTATCCAGATATCAGCATCAAGCTGCCCAACGCCTTCGCGCTCGATCAGCAGTTCACCTTTTCTGCCGCCTTGGACGGCACCAGTCGCACCCGCACCTGCAAAGTGGGGGAAGGCGAGGACTGGACCCAATGCGCTGACGGCCAATTGTTTTTTGAGCTCACACCGCTCAAGGGAAAGAACGCCAGTTTCGGCATCAATTGGACCGTGCAGAGCTTGAGCGATCGCAATACGAGCTTTGGCTCTGCCCAGAGTATGGGTTTCAAGGGAGCGGTGAATCTCACCCCCACCTTGGGCCTGGCCTTCGGCGGTGAACAGATCATCCAATTCGACAACCAGACCGATCTGGGTCGCAATTATTATCTGCTTCTCTCCCAGGCGGTTCCGCTCTCAAAGGGTGAGAAGCCCGTCATGCTCGTTGCCACCGCTGGTGTCGGTTCCGATTTGTTTGGCTACGGTGGTAACGGTGTGCTTGGAACGACCAACTGCATCGGTGGCAATAACATCAGCAGCAAGACCTATCCCAAGGGTACGGATTGCTACTGGGGTCCGGTTGGCGCGGTGAGCGTTGCCATCAATGATCGTCTCTCGATCGGCGCCGAATGGTTCGGCTACGGCATCGGTGCAGGCATTTCCTTGCGTCCCTTCGGCGATCTGCCCCTCACGGCCTCGCTCTACGCCATGGATTTCCTGGGTAACACCCCCTCCTACATTCAGGACACCTGCACCACCGATCCCTGCGAGACCCGCTACTTCGGTCGCCTGACCTACTCCTTCTGAGCAACGTCCCCCTGACCGGCCTGGCCCACCCGTGACCCTGAGGCTCACCAACACACTCAGTCGTGCCAAGGAGGTCTTCACACCCCTGGTTGACCGGCAGGTTTCGATCTACTGCTGCGGGGTCACGGTCTACGACCTCTGCCATCTCGGCCATGCTCGCAGCTACATCGTCTGGGATGTCTTGCGCCGTTATCTGAGCTGGCCAGGCCAGGTTGGTGGCGCCTACACGGTCACCTTCGTACAGAACTTCACTGACATCGACGACAAGATCCTGCATCGTGCCGCCCAGGAAGGCTTGGCGATGGAGGAGGTGAGCGCACGCAACATCAGCGCCTACTTCCAGGACATGGATGCTCTGAACATCCTGCGGGCCGATTCGATGCCAAGAGCCACCGCCTGCCTCGATGGCATCTGCTCTTTGATCGGCGAATTGGAGAGCAAGGGAGCGGCCTATTCCGCCGACGGCGATGTGTATTTCGCCGTGATGAAACAGGCGGGCTACGGCAAGCTTTCAGGCCGCGACCTCAGCGAGCAACAGGAAGGAGCCAGCGGCCGTACCACTGGCGAAGAGGACGGCCGCAAGCGCCATCCCTTCGATTTTGCCCTCTGGAAAGGGGCCAAACCGGGGGAACCGAGCTTTCCTTCCCCCTGGGGGCCGGGCCGGCCGGGTTGGCATATCGAATGCTCAGCCATGGTCCGTCAGGAACTCGGCGACACGATCGACATCCACCTTGGCGGCGCCGATCTGATCTTTCCTCATCACGAGAACGAGATCGCCCAGTCCGAAGCCGCCAGCGGTAAGCCCCTGGCCCGTTACTGGCTGCATAACGGCATGGTCAATGTCGGTGGCGAGAAGATGTCGAAATCCCTCGGCAACTTCACCACGATCCGGGCCCTGCTCGGCAGTGGCGTCAGCCCGATGACGCTGCGGCTGTTTGTGCTGCAGGCCCATTACCGCAAGCCCCTCGACTTCACCCTGGAGGGACTGGAGGCGGCCGCCACCGGCTGGAAGGGGCTCAGTGGGGCCCTGGCCGTGGGCAGCACCTATGCGGATGTGCTGGGCTGGAGCGACAGCCAGGTCGGTAGCTCAGCCGCGCTGCCTGAAGAGCTCAAGGCGATCCGCGAGCGCTTCCGTGAAGCCATGGACGACGATCTCAACACCGCCGCGGCGCTCGGTGAGCTGTTCGAGCTGGCCCGACCCCTGCGGGCTCTGGCCAATCGCCTGCGCATCGGCGACATTCCGAGCGAAGCGGATCGGC
>CAIZOZ010000490.1 GCA_903934745.1 uncultured cyanobacterium | reverse complement strand
CCTTGAGAAAATCTATCGCCTTGTTTCGATTCTCCATCACAATCAAGTCTCCTCGTTTTGTGGCCAGAGGAGATCGCGCTTTTTTACAAGCATCAGCAGAGTTGCGGCCTCGGCAAGCGCCTTTTCCTTTTTCTGTAATTCACGCTCCAGCCGCCGATTTTGACGAATCAATTCCTGGTTCAGGCGCTGTAACTCCTTCTGATCGCTCATGCTCGGCGCACTATGGCTGTTGGCATCCTCTGCCACCTGGCGCCAGCGGGCAAGCTGCTTGGGGAACAGACCCCGTTCTCGGCAATAGGCGCCCAGATCAGGACCGCTGAGTCCTGCTGCCTGGATCACTGCTGCCAGCTTGTCGGCCGCACTCCATTGTTCCGGTGCCTTGCTGGTGGCGGGCACCAGCTGGCCTTCCTGCTTCCAGCGATGGCGCCAGCTGTAGAGGGTCTGGGCGTTAACTCCTGTAGAGCGAGCGATCTCAGCCACGCTCTCACGGTTTGGTGGGCTCATCCGCTGGCGGATCTCAGCCCGCAGCTCGGGGTCGTAAGGCGATTGCATCAGTCATCGGTGGGCCCCCTGGTGAATCGGTCAGACAGGGCGGACAACTTTGCTGGTAGTGGGGGACCAGCCGTTTTCCCTCAGATTTGCTCCCGGACTTTGCTGTGAAATGTCACCAGATATGGTGTCTGGCACCTAAGCCAGGCACTACAGGTGCTGATAGAACTGATGTGCTCCCGTCGTGGGGTGGCCCCTCGGCTCATGCCGGGTTGCAGGGAGACTCTGTGCTTTTCATTAGAAAGGCCCAGGGGCTCTTACCTCCCTGGGCCTCCCCCTGAAGGGGCGCTGTCCTAAGCAGCAATTTCATGCTGGAGCATCGATCGCCTTTTTCCAATGCCTTGAAACAGAATGCTGGAAGTTCCCAGCAAACCTGCTCGTCACCGCGGCAGGCACCTCTCCCAGGAGTGCTGCCCCGCCTCAACAGGAGTGCGAGCGTGCGACAGGCCAGCAGTTCCCCAGGTGCTGACGAGACTTCATCGAGGCTGCTACCGACGCGCTGCTATCTCCACGGTGTCGCGAACCATATGGAGAACCAGGCAGGAGATCGTTGCGCGGAGCTTGATCTGCTTGACCCCTGGACCAACCACACCCTCAAGGCATGGGCGTGCGAGAGCGTGTTTGGGGATCTCCGTCAACTGGCGGCGCTCGTGGGCAGCGAAGTGAACCTACACAACATCGGAGGGAGCCTTTACCTGAAGCCCATCGTTGATCAGCAGACACGCGTAGCCGGGGAACGGGACCATGACGAGACCTGGGATGGTGACGAGGAATCCCTCTTCTTCCCCCTGGAGGAGGAGCTCTACACAGATGTTTCGCTGCAGAAACCGGACCTGGATGGGGTGCTTCGCATTGCCACGAGCCTGGCGCGGCTGAGCCGTGAACAATGCAGCCCAGCCCTGCTCTGGCTTCACGTCCCCTGACCGTCCCCCCGAAAGCGACTGGATCCGCTTGCTCTACCGACAGATTGCTCCTTCCTTCTGATCCTCTCCTCCATCGGGAGAGGGTATTCAGCGGTAGTGCTGGAATGGATCGGAGCAGTCTTGTTGCCGATGTGGCTGCTATTTCAACAGCTACTGCGCTCAGGGGTTCAGCTGCTGCCTCAGGAACCCGTCGCTCCAAACAACCGCTGTGGCCCAGTTCTCCGCCTCGCTGAGACCGGAGCTCTTGGTGGGCTTGAAGCTGTGGTCGCCGCTGGGAATCCACTTCACCTGTACCCGGGGCGAGAGGGCATAGCTCTCCACCTCCTCCCGCTTCCCGAACGTGTCGCGCTCCCCTTGCAGGATCAAGGTGGGGGTCTGCAGGCTGGCCAGGTGTTCGGTTCGCAGGGTCAGGGGCTTGCCGGGCGGATGGAAGGGATAGCCCAAGCACATGCAGCCCTTCACCCCACCGCTGACGGCGAGCTCATCGACGAGCAGGCTGGCTACCCGGCCACCCATCGACTTGCCGCCAATGGATAGGGCGCGCTCCGGCCACTCGCCCCGCTCAAGACGGACCTGCTTTCGGAAGGTCTCCTGCAATACCGGCATCCGATCGGGCCCCTGACGGCGTCCCGTCTCCCGCATCCGGGCCATGTACGGGAACTCAAAGCGCACCACCCGCCACCCCTTTTCAGCCAGTCCACCGGCGATGGACGCCATGAACGGGCTGTCCATCGGCGCACCGGCTCCATGGGCGAGAAGGACGGTGGCTGGGGCGTCATCGGGGCCGTCGATCAACCGCGGTGTGGAGGGAGTGGCATTCGTGGTCATGGCCCAATCCTGGCGGATGGGCTGAAGCTGATCCCCTTGCCTTGAAGCCTCCAGTGAAGCCGTCTCTCACTCCTCCACGGCAGCGCCCAAGGGGATGAGCTGGATCTGCTTCCTACCCAGCTTGATCTCGAACTCGTCGCCGGGCTTCAGCCCCAGCTGAGCGGTGTAGGCCTTGCCGACCATCAGGTTGCCGTTGAACTGCACCTTGGTGGCATAGCTCAGGCTGCGACCGGGTCGCCCCTTGCCGCCACTGCTGCCGGCGCCGAAGTTAATGCCTTTGGCCTCCAACAGGGCCTCATAGAAGGCGGTGAAGTTCAGCCGCTCGGTACCGTCCTTCTTGGTGCTGACATAGCCAGCGGCACGAACGAGATCCGATTTGGACCCGTCGCCGAGCTCCTTGACCTTGGCGAGTAGTTCAGTTCCGATCAGCATGGTGAACAGGGGGGAAGTTGTTTCACCACCCTATTGCCATGGCTGATAGGTGTGGCATCAAGCTCTCGGTGAATCCTGCAGGGTTTGCCGTACCTGCTGCTCAAAAGCTTGGTCCACATCATGGTGCTTCAGCTCGTCACGGCTGAGGTCGTCCACCAAGTCGTAGAAGCGGATTTCGAACCACTCCTGGAACAGGGCAAAGGTTCTCGGACTAGGCCATAGCGCTTGATCTCGGCACCAGGACTGCAGTTCTGCCTTGAAGATCCGTTCATAGTTGTCTTCAAGGACCACTTTGGCTTCGCTGTCGTCCTCATACTCCGGCAGCAGGTAGAGCCCGTCTTCGTTGGCTCCCCAGCGCACATCGCGATCACCACTTACCTGGCGGATCCAGTCGATCAGAGGCTGGCGAGGCCCGATGCCAACGGCGCAGCGGTTGATGGCCGTCATGGCAACAGCACAGCAACACGACGGTCGGAAGGTAGCGCCCTTTGGCTTGGCCTGACTGGCCGTGGCTGAGAGCTGTCAGCGCAGGCTCTCACAGGCCTCCCCATCGCCATTGCTGTCGAGATAGGAGTGCCCCTGGCGCAGCAACTCCTG
>CAIZOZ010000489.1 GCA_903934745.1 uncultured cyanobacterium | reverse complement strand
CGGCTGCAGGGCGGGTCCTGCGTCACCCCTCCTGTGGCTGCTGCTGAGTCCCACCGTGCCTCCCTGTCCTTCCCGTCGGACAACGGCAAAACCGGTCCGATCGCTGTCTCCAGCACCAGCCGTCGCACCTGCCCCTCCAGCTGCCCCCTGGCGGGCGATCAGGGCTGCTACGCCGAGGCTGGCTTCCACACCCGGTTGCACTGGGATCGGCTCAGCCGGGGCGAGAGCGGCCTGCCGGCGGCGGCCTTCATCAAGCAGGTGCTGGCGCTGCCGGCCGGGATCCTGTTCCGCCATTGCGTGGCCGGCGATCAATGGCCCGATCCGGCCGATCCGCTGCGCATCGATCAGGCCCTGTTGCTGCAGCTGGCCAGGGCCACACGGCATCTGCGGGCAGCCTGGTCGTTCACCCACTTCCCGATGGGCCCGGAGAATCAGGCCGCCGTGCGGCAAGCAGCTGCCAAGGGGTTGGTGGTGAATGCCTCCACCGAGTCCCGCTCCGTGGCAGCAGCCATGGTGCGCCAGGGCCTCCCGGCGGTCTGCGTGGTGCCGCCCGATGCACCGGCGGTGTTCCACCACGAGGGTGTTCGGTTTGTGGCCTGCCCCGCCAGCCGAAGAGGCCGCAAGGTGCAGTGCATCAGCTGCGGCGGCCGGTTTGGTCTTCCCCTCTGCGCCCAGGCCGATCGGGGGTTCGTGATCACCTTTCCGGCCCATGGCGCCCGCGCCGCAGCAGCGGCTGCTCACTGCCGCTGAGCGGCTGGGCTGTGGTCACCAGCGAGCCGCGATGGCCAGACTCCAGGCGCCGGCAGACCTGTAGTGATGAGTGATGCCCTCAAACACCCCGCCACCGGCGATCCGATCGAGCTGGCCGAGGGCGAGCAGCTCTGGAAGATCGACTGGCCCGGCAAGCCAGTGCTGGTGATCAGCAGGATGGCACTGATGGGGAGACGCAATACCGGCTGGCGCACAAGCGCTGCATCACCTGGAACGCGGTTGGGCCGATGAAGCTGGGGGCGGTCGGCGATCTCTACCTCCAAGCTTGGAGCAGTAGGCAGGGGATAAAGTTCTTAGGCTTCCTATTCGGCAAAAGGGTATAGCCTTGTCAGAAGCCGCTGAAATGCATGGCTTATGACAATAGGGCCGTTTTCATACAGAGAGTTCAATCCCCATTGTTGCGACTTATTCGGGAGAAGCGAACCATGAGCGACCATGTGCCTCATGATAGCCAGGATTTGAGGCTGCGAAAGCTCATTCTGACGGCCAACAAGCCAGTCAGGAAAGGACTTGTATTGTTCAGAGGTAATACCCAGAAACCCATTAATCTGGCCAAGGCTAAACTGCATATCCTGGGATTTGAACTCCTCAATGGTCAATCCGACCCATTTTGCCAGCGAAGTCTTTTGGTGTCTGCGAAGAACAGGAGGATTGAGACGGAATGACTTATCAAAGAACTGTTCCTGAAGCTTTTGTGAAATGGACAATTTGCTAGTGCAGTTTTCCCATCCACTATATGCTATGACGTACTTCCAAAGTATTCCTCTTGTTCGCGCCAAGTCAGTTGGCTTTTCAGGATTTCCAATCATTGGTTCAAGCCACTGATTGGCCTGCTGTACTTGGGCGCGTGCTCGAGAAAGATTATGGAGCAGTTGACGGGCTAGAGGTCCACTTTGCGTATCTCTAGGTAGCGTTCTCTTGCCAATGGCCGAAGAATCTAGTAATGAGAGATAGCTGTTCAGCCACCTCTCCGACATGCTCGAGTCCTCCAAGGAAGACTTAAGAACTGAAATGAATTTTGTCCAAGGTATTGTTTTCATAAAGGATGGAAGGACCAAGGAGGGCCTAGATTGACAAGATATGGGCTTGGGAGGACACGGATTGAAGTTTATGTCGTTGACTTGATAGTGATATCCGAAGATTTAGATGTCCAGATTTCCCCCAAATCGCCCATTAGGCTTAACTTTAAAGCTTTCCGGACCAAGCAATCCATGAGTACTAAGAGCGCGAATGACGACTAAAATATCTGACACGCGAAAAGCGAATGCACAGAGCGAAATGCCCTTTTGTGAACCTAGAATGCATCAGTCCATTAAGAATCTTAGGACATAGCACCTGGAGCGCAGAAGTCTTTCCCAATAGTCAACCAGCCAAGACATAGCTGAAATCCCTGCGCCTCAGGGTTGACGTCATAGATGCCAAGTAAGATATCTTGGCGCGCAGTGCCGGGGAGAATACCATTCGACGGCATGAGGTACTCTTTCCCTCCAATGGTGCTGGAAAGAGCTGTAGTCACTGAAATCCCAAATGCAGCAGCCTTGTACTCTCTGCCTTCAGAGTCAATTACCTTGTAGGAGATTTCACCTCCCGGCACTTTGGTTTCGTTGGTATTATTTTGAATGGTAGCAGTTACCAAGTAAAGCTTGCCTGCAACATCACTTCCGCCTGTATTTTCAGTATAGGGAATAAATCGGACATCAGATATGGTGAAACCTCGAAGAGTAGCACTCGGAATGCTAGCAACTTCGGCTTGGGAGGTGGCATTAGGCGTGTATGTGCAGCCAAAGCCCAACAGTCCAAAGGACACAGAGATGGCAATGGCGCCAAGGCGAGCCAAGGACAACCTGGCTGAGTTCATTGTATTTCTGTAAACACTTTTTATCTTAGAATGCGCTTAAGACTTTTCCGGGCTCGAGTTAATTTTTGTATCAGCGGGTTTGTTCTGCTCGCTATCGCGCCCGCGCCGCGGTGGCAGCGGCCCACTGCAGCTGAGGAGTTCGGCTCTCTGAGGCTTGCCCCCCTGGGCCTTGGCCCTGAGGGTCTTGCGCCGGGCCTCTCCAGTCTGAGGCCCTCCTGACGTCGGACCTCGGCTGGGATCGGTCCCGTCGCGGCGCCCCCGGCGTCCTGCTCCATGGTCCACATCACCACGTCTGCCTATTGCTCGCCGGAGCAGGATCCGTTCCTGCTGCTGG
>CAIZOZ010000488.1 GCA_903934745.1 uncultured cyanobacterium | reverse complement strand
CCGACGGCAGCATCGACGGGGACCAGTGGCAGGCCAGCTACCCGTCACCAGCGGCAGGCCTGCAGGCGATTCCGGTGGCCACGGATCACCTGCAGCTCAGGCTCAGCCCACTTCCATCAAAATCCGATCACGCCAGCTGAACAGGCCCGCCAGCAGAGGGTTATCGGCGATGCCTTCAACCCCGAGGCCGGCCAACGGGGCACCGGCGCTGGCCGGAAACTTCAGCAGGCTGAGCTGGGCCACCACGGCCAGATCGGCCAGGCTGAGAGCCTCGCCTTCGAGATAGGGGCGCTCGGCGGTGAGCAGGGCCAGCTGCTCGAGATTGCGGCGCAGCTGGCGGGCTTCACAGGGGCCGATCACCTCACTCACCGCTTCGCTCAGCGGCGCCATCACCCCGCCGGGCAGGGCACTGACCAACCGCCGCAGCGCTGCTGGGGTGGTGTCGGGCAACAGGGCCGTGCGCAGCACCGGATTGAGGGCAGCCGCCTGCAGCAGGGCCAAGCGGGCGCCGCCGGCCAGGGCCGTATCGGCCCAGTCCTCAAGCAGCAGCACCCGGGCCCGGGCCAGCGGATCGCTGGGCAGCAGCGCCGGGATCGGATGGCGGGCCTCCAGATGCAGGGCGATCGCGGTGGAATCGGCAATCACCTCGCCGCCATCCACCAGCACCGGCACCTGGCGCTGACCGGAGAGGCGAAACACCTCCAGTTGCCCCAGGCCCGGGCTCACCTCCACCAGGGTGACCTGCAGGCCTTTGAGCGCCAGGATCAACCGCACCTTTTCGCAGAAAGCCGAATGCCTGAACTGATGCAGTTCCATCGTCAACTGGGGACTCTGCGGTGCGGGGCTTTGGGGGGCAGAGTAGCGAGCATCTGAACCAAGAGGTTGCCGCCGCGATGAAGGACTTTTTCCTGAACGTGACGCGCTACCCGCGCTATCTGGTGGCCTTTGGCCTCGGGGTGTTCAACTCCGTGCTGGAACCGCTGGTACGCCGGCTGAGCAATCCGGTCACGGCCGTGGCCCTGGTGGGGGCCCTGGTCAGTGGGCTGTTGAGCATGGGGCTGGTGCTGCATGCGATGGTGAATCCAGCACCGCTGGCATAGCCATGGCACAGGGCCGACGGGTGGAGCGGATGGCGGCCTTGATCCGCCGCGAGGTCAGCGACCTGCTGATCAACGGCATCAAGGACGAACGGGTCCACAACGGCATGGTGAGCATCACCCATGCCGATGTGGCTGGCGATCTGCAGCACTGCCGCATCTTCGTGAGCGTGCTGGGTAGTGATGCGGATCGCCAGTTGGTGCTGGACGGCCTCAAGGCGGCCGCGCCCTACGTGAAGGGGGAACTGGGCCGTCGCCTGAAGATGCGCCGCACTCCCGAAGTGGTGTTTCTGCTCGACAAGGGCCTCGAACGCGGCACCACGGTGCTGGGCCTGCTCGGCCGCCTCGAATCGGAGCGCCTCGAACGCGGTGAGGTGCCGGAAGGGACTGGTGCGGAAGGCGAAGGCGAAGCTTCTGGCGAAGACAGCAATGGCGACTGAAGCCATCCAACGGCGGCAGCGGGTGGCCCCGTTGCTGGTGGTACGCGCCAGCGGCCACCTCAGCGATGGCCAGCGGCGCTATCCACGCTGGGAACTGACCAATGCCGAGCTGCAGCGCCTGCTGGCTGAGGGGGTGGGCGGTGTGATCCTGCTGGGGGCCAGTGCGGCCGAACTGGGCCAGCGCAGCCGCCAGCTGGCCAGCTGGAGTGAGCAGCCGCTGCTGCTCTGCGCCGATGTGGAAGAGGGGGTGGGCCAGCGCTTTGAAGGCGCCAGCTGGCTGGTGCCGCCGTTGGCCCTGGGCCGCATCCATGCCGCCGATGCCGCCGTCGCCCTGGCTCTGGCGGAGCGTTATGGGCGCTGCAGCGGCCGCGAGGCCCGGGCCCTTGGTCTGAACTGGGTGCTGGGCCCCGTCTGCGACGTCAACAACAACCCCGACAATCCAGTGATCAACGTGCGGGCCTGGGGGGAGGATCCAGCCACGGCCGGCGCCCTCGCGGCGGCCTTTCTGCGCGGGGCCCAGGCGGAAGGCGTGCTCTGCTGCGCCAAACATTTCCCCGGCCATGGCGATACCAGCAGCGACTCCCACCTGGAACTGCCCCTGCTGGGCCACAGTCGCGAGCGCTTGGAGCGCATCGAGCTGCCCCCCTTCCGCCAGGCGATCGCCGCCGGTGTGGCGTCGGTGATGACGGCCCACCTGCTGCTGCCGAGCCTCGATCCCGACCTGCCTGCCACCCTGTCGCCGGCGGTGCTGAATGACCTGCTGCGCCAAGAGCTGGGTTTTGATGGCCTGGTAGTCACCGACGCCCTGGTGATGGAAGCGATCACCGGCCGCTATGGCGCCGGCGAAGCGGCTGTGCTGGCCCTGGAGGCCGGCGCCGACCTGGTGCTGATGCCCGCCGACGCCGATGCCGCCCTCGACGCGATCGTGGCGGCGCTCGAGGCGGGACGCCTGAGTCACGAGCGCCTCGAGGCCAGTCTGGAACGGCGCCGCCTCGCCCTGGCCCGCTGTAACAGCGCGCAGCAGCAGTCAGAGCTGGCGACTGGCAGCAGCACCACGGCCATGGCGATGCAGATAGCGATGCAGCCGGAAGCACACCTGCTCCAGTCTCCCGGCTCGCCCCTGGGGGCCCTCAGCAACGGCCCCATCGCCGCCGATCAGGCCCTGGCCCTGGAGCTGGTGCGGCGCAGCCTGGAGCGGCAGGGACCGCCTCTGGCCAAGGAGATGCTGGCCGGCGGCGGCCTCAACCTGATCCGAGTCGACACGCTGCTGGGCTGCCCCTTCCTGTCCGCCACCGCGCCAGCCCTGCTGCTGCCCGCCGAGGTCGGCCTGAGCACCTGCCTGCTGGCTGGCCAAGGACCTTCCCCCTGGAGTGAGGACCCCCAGGCGCCCCTGGCCCTGGAGCGCCTGGGCCCTGGCCCGGTGCTGCTGCAGCTGTTCGTGCGCGGCAATCCCTTCCGCGGCAGCGCCGGCGGCGGCCGGGAGCCCTGGGCCGCCGCGCTCACCCAGCTGCAGGCGGCCGGCCGGCTGGCAGGGCTGGCCGTCTACGGCAGCCCCTACCTCTGGCAGCAGCTGCAACCCCTGCTGGAGCCAACGATCGCCGCGGCCTACAGCCCTGGCCAGATGCCCCTGGCCCAGGCGGAACTGCTGCGCAGCCTGGGGCTGGGAGCCACGGCAACGCAGGCCGAGGGATTCACCGATTGATGAGCCGCATCAGCCTCTCGATGATCGTGCGCGACGAAGCGGCCCAGCTGCGGCAATGCCTGGAGTCGGTGGCGGACTTCGTCGATGAGATGGTGGTGCTGGACACCGGCTCGAGCGACGACACCGCCGCCATCGCCGCCGCCTGCGGCGCCACGGTGCACCACATGCGCTGGCCGGGGGACTTCGCCCCGGCCCGCAACCGGGCCCTGGAGTTGGTTGCGGGGGACTGGGTGCTGGTGTTGGATGCGGATGAGCGCCTGTTCCCCCAGGCGCAGGAGCCGCTGAGGGCCCTGATTGAGCAGCCCGACCTATTGGTGATCAACCTGCTGCGCGCCGAAGAGGGCTCCGTGCAATCGCCCTACTCAAGCGTCAGCCGCCTGTTCCGCCGCCATCCCGCCATTCGCTGGAGCCGCCCTTATCACGCCATGGTTGACGACAGCGTCATCGAGCTGCTGGGGCGGGAACCCCACTGGCGCATGCTGCAATTCGGCGAGCCGGCCTTGAGCCATGGCGGCTACCGGCCCGAGCTGCTGGCCGGATCAGGCAAATCCGAGCGGCTGCGCCAGGCGATGGAGGCGGAACTCCAGGCCCACCCGGGCGATCCCTACGCCAGCGCCAAGCTTGGCGGCCTGGAACTGGCTGAAGGCCGCCGCGACAGGGCGATCAGCCTGCTGGAGCGGGGGCTGGCAGCCTGCCCCCGCCAGGCCCATCCGGAGCGCTACGAGCTGCTGCTGCATCTGGCCATGGCCCACGGCGACACCGATCCGCCGCGGGCCCGCGGGCTCTACCGCGAGGCCCTGGCCCTGCCCCTGGATCCCCGCCTGACCCTGGCGGCCCAGCTCAACCTGGCGTCCGTGGAGCTGCGGCTGGGGGATCTGGAGCGAGCCGCCCGCAGCTGCCACCAGGCCACGGTGGCGGCGCCGGAAGTGGCGCTGTGCTGGTACAATGCGGGGCTGATCCACCGCCAGCGCGGCGATCTGCCGGCGGCGATCGCCGCCTATCACCGGGCAATCGCCCTGGCCCCGGACCAGGCCGAAGCCCACCAGAACCTGGCCGTGGCCCTGCTGCTCAGCGGCGAGATCAGCGGCGCCCGCCAGGGCTTTCGTCAGGCCATCGACCTGCTCGAGGCCCAGAACCGCCACGCGGCAGCCGCCCAACTGCGCCAGAAAGCTGGCGCCATGGTGCAGCTGAACGCGCCATGAGCCCCGCCGCCGCTTACAACCAGCCTCTGGCTGGCCGCACAATCGCCGTCACCCGGGCGGAACAACAAGCCGGCGAGGCGCGGCGCCTGTTCGAGGCCGCCGGCGCCCGGGTGCTGGATCTGCCGGCCCTGGTGATCGGTCCCCCCGACACCTGGGGCCCCCTGGACGACGCCCTGGCCGAACTGGAGCACTTCCACTGGCTGATTGTCTCCAGCGCCAATGGCGTTGAGGCGGTGCAGCAGCGCCTGATCCGGCTCGGTACCAGCCTGGCGGGCCGGCCGAGCGGGGTGAAGCTCGCTGCCGTGGGCCGCAAGACAGCCGGCGTGCTGGAGGCGGTCGGGGCGCCGGCCGATTTCGTGCCCCCCAGCTTCGTGGCCGACAGCCTGATCGAACACTTTCCGGTATCGGGCTGGGGCCTGCGCCTGCTGCTGCCCAGGGTGCAGAGCGGCGGCCGCACTGTGCTGGCCGAAGCCTTCGCCGAGGCCGGCGCCCGGGTGGTGGAGGTGGCGGCCTACGAAACCCGCTGTCCCGCAGGCCTGCCCACGGGCACCCTGCAGGCGATCGAGCGGGGTGAGCTGGATGCGATCACCTTCAGCAGCGCCAAGACGGTGAGCCACACCGCCCAGTTGCTGGAGCGCAGCTTCGGCGCTGACTGGCTGCAGCGGCTGCAGCGCACCCGGGTGATCTCGATCGGACCGCAGACGAGCCGGCGCTGCCACGCCCTGCTCGGCCGAGTGGACGCCGAAGCCGACCCCCACGACCTCGATGGCCTGGTGGCGGCCTGCCTCCGTAGCTTCGGCCTCGACCGCTGAAGGCCCAAGGATCAACCGGTCCCGGTCCATTCGCCACCAGGACCGAGCCCGTCCGTGGGCCGGCTAAAGCTTGAGCTTGACCCGCTGGCTCCCCTTCCGCAACAGCAGAGTGGGGACATCCTCCGGGCCCTGGCCCCCCGGCTGGATGGCGATGACGGCCCAACCAGCCGGCAACAGCTCCGTGCTGCGGCCGCCCCGATCACCGGCCCGCAGGCTGCCGCTCTGGCCGCCGTAGCTGACGACGGCCTCAGTGTGACCGTCAGCCTGAATCACGCCGGTGAACTGCAGGTTCTGAGGCGCTTGTAGCCCCAAGGATGTGCGTGGAGCGGCAAGCGCCCCCGGCGCCCCGGGCCCCGCCTTGGCACCTGGCTGAATCTTGAAGGCAGCCTGGGCTGCCGCCAGTTGGGCGCCCGCATCACCGCCGGCCTTGGCAACCCTGAGGATCGCCAGGGCCGGCTCGCTTCCCGGAGCCACCCCCGGGGGCAGGGGAATGACAGGCGTCATGATCGGCGCGAAAGGATTGCGCCGGCCGAGGGTCTCCGCTGTCACCACCTGCCGGGGGGTGGGCAGGGGCACCAGGCGGGCGTCGACATCGGGCAGCATCCGCTCCGAGGTCTGGCGGATCGGTGCTGGCGGCGGTGGTGGCGGCGGCGCCACGAACTGGAGCAGATCACAGCCCGTCAGCAGCAGCGGCGGCAGCAAGAAAAGTAGTCCTTGCAGGGAACGCTTAGCGCCCTTCCACCAGATCTCGGAATCGATCAAGATTGGCCTGGAGCTCCCTGGTGACGATGTTACCCATGATGCTGGGCTCCATCAGCGGGGCAAGCACGCCCGGCAATTCATAGCTCACGGTTAACTTCACCGCAGTGAGCTCAGAACCAAGTGGATAGAATCTCACCCCACCTTTGGTAGGCAATCCACCAACGGATTCCCAGTGCAATTGCTGCGATTCGACCCGACGGGTGATTCGAGCCTTCCAGTGGAAACGAAATCCCTGGGCTGCCAGGGTCCAGTCGGTGAGATTGGGATCATCGAGGGTCTCCACCGATTCGATCCAGCGCATCCAGCGCGGCATCGCCTCGAGATCACTCCACACCTCCCAGACACGATCCGCAGGAGCCTTAATCTCGGTGGTGACCGTATGTTCCAGCCAGCGTCCCATCAGTTTTGTCCTGGCGTCATGGGTTGAAGTCGATCATCGGGACAAGCTCGACGGGGATCCAGGCTAATCAGCCGCTCAGGTAACGGCCAAGGTTCGGCAGCCTGTTCAGATCCTTCGGTCGCGGAAGTGCTCGAAGGGTTCAGAGCCAACACCTTGAGATCAGACCACCGCCCCATGGCTGGCCAGGGTCACCGGGCGATCGAGGATCGCCGCCGCCGCCAGCCTCCCACTCATCGTGGCACCCTCCATCGAATCGATGTAGTCCTGGCGGGTATAGCTGCCGGCCAGAAAAAAGTTGCTGACCGGCGTGCGCTGGGCCGGCCGGTAGGGCTCCATCCCTGGAGCCTCGCGATAGAGGGACTGGGCCAGCTTGACCACGTTGCTCCAGAGCAACTGCAGTGGTGCCGCCGACGGGAACAGCTCCCGCACCTGGCGATCGGTATGGGCGACGATCTCCTCACTCTTCCTCGGAATCCAGGGATCGCCGGGGGTGAGCACGCACTGCAGCAGCGACCCCTGACCTTCGCGGCGGTAATCCACCGGGCTGGCCAGGGCGAGATCGGCGAAGCAGCTGAAATCGGCGTCAGCGGTATAGAGCAGATTGTCGAGCCCAGCTGGCTGGGCCAGATCGCCGCGGCGGCGGCTGGCGGCCGGAGTGTTCCCCAATTCGGTCACCCAGCCGTCGTAACGCAACTGCACCGTGGCCACCGGTACCGCCTCAAGCTTGTCGATCGCCGCGAACTGGGAAAAACGACGCCAATCCTGCGGCAGCAGCCGCTGAATACCCGGCACATCGCAGGCGGCCAGATAGGTGTCGGCCTGCACCTCAAGCTCACCCTCGGGGCTGCCCAAGGTGAGCCCAGTGACCCGCAGTTCCGGACCTTCCGCGGTGACACCGCCACTCTGCTCGTAATGGACCGCCGTGACCCGGTGGCGCAGATGCAGCCGCCCGCCCCGGGCTTCGATGTAGGCCAGGATCGGCCCGGTCAACCAGCGATGGGGGGAGCCCTTGAGCAGGTTGAGCTTGGAGGCCTCCGTTTTGGTGGCGAACATCAAGAAGATCGTCAGCATGCAGCGCGCTGAGATCGCCTCGCAGTCGATGAAGCCGAGGGCATAGGCGATCGGGTTCCACATCCGCTCGATGCTGCGCTGGCTGCCGCCATGGCCGAGGAACCACTGTTGGAAGCTGATGCGATCCAGATCGCGAATCACCTTCATCGCCGCCTCGTAGTTGACCAGCCCCAGCACGATCGGACTGGTGCCCAGGGCCAGAGCGTTGCGCAGCTTGTCGATCCAGTCGAGCTGGGGCGTGGTGAAGAAGGCCTTGAGGCCATTGAAAGGGGCGCCGATCAGAAAGCGGAAGTCGAGTTCGCGCAGGTCGCCGCCACGATTGACGAACAGATGGGTGTGCTCTTTGGGCAACAGGTTGTCGATCGCCCCCACCTTGCGCATCAGGGCGAAGAGATTGGCGTAGTTGAAGAAGAAAACATGCAGCCCCATTTCGATGTGGTTGCCGCCGTCGTCGACCCAGCTGCCCACCTTGCCGCCGAAGAACGGACGCGCCTCATAGAGATCCACCTGATGGCCGGCGTCCACCAGATCGACCGCCGCCGACAGACCGGCCAATCCGGCACCCACGATGGCCACCCGCACGCTTGCTCTCCCGCGTCAAACCCGACTCTATGGAGCGGCGGGGCTGGGTCGGGGCCCTGAGACAGGGGAAACCCTGGGCAGAAGGCAGCCTGGCAGCGAACTCCATAGAGTGATTTCAGTTCAATGGCCTCGCACACCAGGTCCAAACCCGCGGCTCAAGCCCCCCATCCCTGGCTGATCTCCCAGCCGCGTGGAACTGGCCTCAGACTCGATCGACCATGGCCTCCACCGCCAAGAATCTTCCATAGCTGAATCTGCCGCCACCAACCTCGAGCCGCAGCGGTCCAAGGCCCCGCCATCAATTCAGGGGCCTTGATCGGCCGTCGGCGATTGGCACCAGCCACCCTCAGAGCAGCAGCCACAGTTGTCCTGAGGCCAGCCGTTGATCCTGAGGCCAGCCGCCAGCCCACCGCTGTTCCAGTTCCAGCCCACCCAACCCACCACCTTCCCTGACGCCATGACTCCGGAGACCGCCAGCCCCACCCTCAGCGAGACCGCCGCCAGCCAGGCCCCCACTGCCACCTTCACCGGCGTTGACGGCAAGGGCATCCTGATCACCGAGCCGGCGATGAAGCAGCTGGCAGGCCTGATGCAGCAACAGGGCGAGGCCAAACTGCTGCGGGTGGGGGTGCGCTCCGGTGGGTGCAGCGGCATGAGCTACACCATGGATTTCATCGACGCCGAGGCCATCCGCGACGATGATGAAACCTACGTCTACAAGCCGAGCGGGGCTCCCAGCTTCCGGGTGGTCTCCGATCCCAAGAGCCTGCTTTACATCTACGGGATGCAACTTGATTTCTCCAGCGCCCTGATCGGTGGGGGCTTCAACTTCACCAATCCGAACGCCACCCAGACCTGCGGCTGCGGCAGTTCCTTCGCCGTCTGAGGGCCGGCCGGCCGCACGGCGTGGGAATCTGAGGGCCAAGCCCTTTCCCTTCGCCGCTGCCATGACGGCCAGCCCCTCCTCCAGCGACGCCTCCCTGTTCGACCAGGCGATCGGCCGCTACCAGCAGGGGGCCGACCCCGAAGAGCTGATTGACGACTTCCTGACGATCACCGCCCAGTCGCCGCGGCAGTCGGCCGGCTGGACCTGCCTGGCCTGGCTGCAGCTGCTGCTGGATCGCCCCCACGATGCCCTGGGCTCCGCCCGCACCGCGGTACGGCTCAATCCCCAGGATCCCCAGGCCCGCATCAACCTCAGCGTGGCCATGCTGGAAACCAGTCAGAAGGGTGTGCGTGAGCACATTGAGATCGTGCAGCGGGTGATGCTGATGGCCCCCGAACTGGCCGCCGAACTGAACGACTCGATGGCCGATGGGCTGCGGCGGCGGCCGGGCTGGCAAGCCCTGGAGAAGGTGCGAGCCTGGCTGCAGGCTTGAGCCGGCTGCTATTGCTGAGCAACGGCCACGGGGAAGACCTCAGTGGCGCCTTGCTGGGCCGACAGCTGCTGGCCCAGGGGCTCGCGGTGGAGGCTCTGCCGCTGGTGGGCCACGGCCATCCCTACCGCCAGGCGGGCATTCCGGTGATCAGCCGCACCCGTGAATTCAGCACCGGCGGACTGGGCTACACGAGCCTCGCTGGCCGCATCACCGAACTGCGGGAGGGCCAATACCTCGATGTGCTGCGGCGGCTGCTGAGTCTGCGCGGCCGCCGCGACCGGCTGATCGTGGCCGTCGGCGACCTGCTGCCGGTGCTGGCCGCCTGGCTGGCCCGGCGGCCGGCGGTGGTGTATCTGGTCGCCTATTCGAGTCACTATGAGGGTCGCCTGCGGCTGCCCTGGCCCTGTGGCTGGCTGTTGCGCCGCCGCCGCTTCCGCAAGGTCTGGAGCCGGGATGCCCTCACCGCCAGCGATCTCAGCGACCAGCTGGGGCGGCCGGTGCAATTCCTGGGCAATCCGTTCCTCGATCCGGTGAGCGAGGCCGGCGAACCGATTCCCTCTGGGGCCGCCCAGACCCTGGCGGTGCTGCCCGGCAGCCGCCTGCCGGAAGCCCGGCGCAACCTCGAGCTGATGCTGGACCTGCTCCGTCGCCTGCCCGCACCCCTGCAGCCTGCGCCGGCCCTGGCCCTCCAGGCCGCCCTGGTGGGAGACCTGGACGCCACCACCCTGGCCCGGATCGGCGCTCCCCTGGGCTGGACCCTGGAACAGGGCCGGGGCCCGGAGGATGGCAACGCCTCCCTGGTGCTGGTGCGAGGCCTGCAGCGGCTGCAGCTGCACTGGGGGCGCTTCGCGGCAGTGCTGGGCGGCAGTGATCTGGTGTTATCGATGACCGGTACCGCCGCCGAACAAGCGGTGGGGCTGGGCAAGCCGGTGCTGCAGCTGGAGGGCCACGGGCCCCAGTTCACGCCGGGATTCGCCGAAGCCCAGCGGCGCCTGCTGGGCCCCGGGCTCAGCTGTGCCAGCGGGGCGGTGGGCAGCGCCGCAGCACTGCAGGCCGGCGCCGAGCTCGCCGCCAGCTTGCTGGCACGGCTGGCCGATCCGCAGCAGGGCCCGACTTGGCGGCAGCAGTTGGCGGCCATCGGGGCCGAGCGGATCGGCAACCCCGGCGGCAGCCACCGCATGGCCGCGGCGATCATGGAGTTGCTGAGCGACCTGCCGCCTGGAGCCCGATGACCCCACCACTGGCCGAAAGCGGCGAGCCCAGCCGCATCCCGGCCCACAACAGCAGTGAGACAGGCCGTGACGCCGAGCCCCAGCCGGCAGCCACTTCGGCGCCGCTGCTGCAACGGCTCAAGGGTTGGCTCGACCTGGCCCTGGTGGCCGATGTGTTTCTGGTGATCGCGGCAGCGCTTTGGTTTGCCCTGGCGGTGGTGCTCCACAGCCGCGGGGTGGAGGCACCCCTGCACCTCTTCCAGCTGCTGTGGGAGCCGCTGTTCACCCCGGCGATCGGGCTGCTGATGGCGGCGGCCCTGCTCAGCGGGGCCCTGGGCTGGTGGCAGCGGCGAGGGCAGCGTTGAGCGAAGGGCGCTGAAACTGAAAGCCCTGGGCCAGCAGCCGTTCCGGCAGCACCTGCTGTCCTTCCAGCACCACCCTGGCCCCATCACCGAGCAGCAGCCGCAGAATCACCCCAGGCACCGGCAGCAGGCTGGGCCGGCCCAGGGCCCGGCCCAGGGCGTTAGCGAAAATGCCCATGCGGGTGGGTTCCGGGGCCACGGCGTTGTAAGCGCCGCTGTAAGCCGAATCTTCGAGGGCGGTGGCGATCAGCCGACAGAGATCGTGGCGCTCGATCCAGCTCATCCATTGCTGGCCTGAACCCACGGGGCCGCCGAAGCCGAGCCGGAACACCGGCAGCATCTTGCCGAGGGCGCCGCCATCGGGGCCGAGCACAATGCCGATGCGCAGAATCACCAGGCGACAGCCACCGGGAACGGTCGCGGCGGTGGCCTCCCAACGCTGACAGAGCTGGGCGAGCAGATCGCTGCCAGCCGGACTGGACTCGCTGAAACAGCGCTCCAGGCTGGTGCCGTAGTAGCCAACGGCGGAAGCATTGATCAGCACCCGCGGCGGCTGGCGCAGCGGCGCCATCGCCGCCACCAGGCAGGCGGTGGTGTTGAGGCGACTGTCCAGCAGCCGCTGGCGATGCTCGGCAGTCCAACGCTGTTCAGCGATCGGCTCACCGGCCAGGTTCACCACCCCCTCGGCAGCCGCAAGGGCCTGGCGCAGCTCCGGGTTCTGCCAGCTGGCGGCAGCGGCGGGATCCAGCTGCAGGCACACCAGCCGCTCGCTCTCGAGCATGGGGAACGGATGGGAGCGGCGGCTCACCAGGGTGAGCGAGTGGCCCAGCTCCAGCAGAAAGGGCACCAGCTCCCGCCCCACAAATCCCGAGCAACCCAATAGCAACAGCTTCATGTCGTGATTCCCCACCAGTGCTGAAGGGGAGGCTAGGGGGACACCCGCTGGCGCCGCCAACACCTAGCCTGAAATTTCCGCCACGCTCGCCATGGCCGACCCCTCCGCCTCCACCCCGCCGGCCAGCAGCGCGCCTGCCGCTGCCCCCGCCTTCAAGAAAGGTGCCCTGGTGAGGGTGGCCCGCGCCGCCTATGGCGGCAGCCTGGAAGCCGCCGCCAGCGATCCCCAGCCTCCTACCTACATTTTTGAGGGGCCCGGCGAAATCCTGGCGATCAAGGGCAGTCATGCCCAGCTGCGCTGGCGCCGGCCGGTGCCGGATGTATGGCTACGGCTCGACCAGCTGGAGCCCTACAGCGCCAGCTGAAGCCCCATCGGACCTTTCTCCACCCAGCCGTGGCGCCTCAGCACCTGGCCGTTCAGAGCTCGAGCCGCCGCCGCTCCTCCAGCAACAAGCTGCGGCGGCGCTTGGCTTCGCGCAGCATCTCGCGGCCATCGTGCAGGTAGCTGTCGACGTAGCCCATGGTGTAGCGCTCCAGTTCCACTAAGGCGTCCTGCACCTGGCTGAGGCAGTGATAGAGGCTGAGACCGAAACCCTGGGCACTGCGGGGGCAGGCCATGGAGCGATACAGAGCCACCACCTTCTCAAGCCGCGCCTGGCCCTGCTCCAGGAAGGTGCAGAAGTCCGCCATCAGCTGATCGTCGTAGGGATCGGCGGACAGGGCCCGCAGCTGAGCCGGGAAGGGATTGATCACCTGGGCCAGCAGGCGATCAATCGGCGCATACACGTGTTGCAGCCAATCCAGCAGCTGCTCGTCGCTGGCGGCGCCACGCTGGCGGCGCGGGCGCCCTGGCGGTGAAGTCTCAGGAGCCGGGCCTGCCGCAGGCGCCCCGGGCTCACTCACCCCACAGGAAGCGTCATAGCTCCGGCGACGCGGGCCATCGCGCAGGGCCTCCCAGGCGGCATTGAGGGCCAGGATCCGCTGATCATCACCACCGAGATCAGGATGGTGAAGCTTCACCAGGGCCCGATAGGCGGCCTTGAT